>NZ_CAMLHF010000031.1 GCF_946479715.1 uncultured Pedobacter sp.
GCAACTGGATTGAGTTCTTCCTCTTCAACTATCGGTTCAAAAAGGATATGGACAATGCCGTTGCAGCCTAGTTGTACACCAATCTTTGCATCCTCTTCATCGGTTGTATCATAAGTGATGAGCTTGTTTTCCTGTTGCACAATAGCCGAAAGTGCTTTTCTCAAGGCATCACCTTCCAAACAGCCCCCGCTAATGGCGCCTGTAAGTTGTCCATCTTCTGTAATCAGCATTCTGGCTCCTGGTCTGCGATAGGAAGATCCTTCTACCTTTACTACGGTTGCCAGTGCTGTCTTTTTGTTTGCCTTCAAAGCTTTTTGATAAGCCTTAAGTATGTCAGCAATTTCTTTCATCAGAATCTCGTAATTAAACAGCGCTTAAGTCAAATGGAAGTTTCCTTATCCGCTTCCCTGTTAAATCAAATATGGCATTTGTAAGGGCCGGGGCAAAGGCCGGCAAACCCGGTTCACCAACTCCGCCTGCATCTGCCTCATTTTCCATAATGTGCACTTCTATTGGTGGTATGTCTGTAATTCTTGGCATTTTATAATCATAGAAGTTTCTTTGCTCTACCAGTCCATCTTTAAATGTGATTTCGTGAATTGTGGCCGCACCTAATGCCATTATTATGCTTCCTTCTACCTGGGCCCGGATGATATCAGGATTTACGTACCATCCACAATCCATCACGGCCCAAACCTGATCTATTTTAATTTTACCGCCAGCATCTTTGGATACTTTTACAATTTGGCCCACCGTACTGGAAAAGCATTCTGTAATGGCAGCGCCAAAACCTTCATTTTTCTTCCTTTTCTTCCAGCCCGAAACTTCTTCCATTTTATCAATCAATCGCTGGCATCGTTCATCCTGTAAATACTGTCTCCTGAGGTCCAGAGGATCCTTACCTGCTGCTAAAGCAACCTCATCCAGAAAACTTTCATAGGCAAATCCATTGGTAGAGGCATATACAGAGCGCCACCACATGGTAGGAACAGGTGTTTCAAATTGTACTTCAGCAAAGCTGATGTTTTTGATGCTGTCGAAGTATGGTTTAAGAAATCCTTCGGAGGTACTTCGGTTTGCCTGATCTGTTTTTCCGCCCCTCCAATGGTCATTATTCTGACCTGACATACGGAATTTGAGTGCAGTTACCTCTCCATTATGAATAGCACCCTGGCACCTGTACGAGATGCCCGGACGGTATGGCCCCTGGGTAGCATCATCCTCTCTTGTCCAGACTACCTGAACAGGGGCTCCGATCTCTTTGGAAATCATTGTGGCCTCATGAGGATAATCCATAAATGCTTTTCTGCCAAATCCACCACCCAGGAAAGTCATGTTAACGATGACTTTTTCTTTAGGTAAGCCCAATTCCCCGCTGATGTAATCCTGTACCCATTCCGGAGCTTGGATAGGTCCCCAAATCTCCACCTTGTCGCCTTGATAATGAGCAACACAGTTTACAGGTTCCATGCAGCTATGCGACTGATAAGGAGTCTGGTAAACTACGTCTATGGTTTTTCCTTCCTGTTTAAGGATATCATCTGGATTCCCTTGTTTTTTTAGGTATAAACCTTCCTTGGTTTGGAGGTCTTCTTGCTGGCGTTTATAGATTTCAACAGTGTTGATGTGTTCGAATCCGGAATCATCCCATTCTACCTTTAATGCTTTTTTCCCCTGCATTGCTGCCCAGGTTGAATTTGCAACAACGGCTACACCCTCACGAAAAGTATTAAAAACGCCCATGCGAACTTTAAAAACCTTTGTAACTCCTGGTATTTTCAGGGCTGCACTGGCATCAAAACTTTTTACTATTCCTCGTAACCTCGGATTACGCTCAACAGTTGCATAAAGCATGCCCGGTAACTTCTTATCCAGACCAAATATTGCAGTGCCATTTGTTTTTAGTGGGGTATCCTGCCTGTGTAGTGGTTTGCGGATCAGTTTGTATTCGGAGATTTTTTTAAGAACAACTTCTTTCGGTGTTTCTAGTTTCGAAGCATCTACAACGAGTTCTCCATAGTGAAATTTCTTTCCTGAAGCTTTGTGTAGTACGTGGCCGGATTCTGCATAGCAGTCAGTAATGGGCACATTCCACTTTTTTGCTGCAATGGTGATCAGCATAATCCGGGCAGTTGCGCTTAACTTTAATAAATTCTTATAAGATCCACGTATGGTTGAACTTCCGCCAGTAATCTGACTGCCGTACTTTTCTCTGTTACCTTGGGCGAAAACGATATTTACATCTTTCAGATCAACTTCGAGCTCTTCGGCAATAATTTGTGGAACGGACTGAAAAGAGCCCTGACCCATTTCGGCACGGTGGTTAAAAATAGTGACTTTGCCATCTGTATCTATATGGATCCAGGCGTTCAGTTCTACTTCTGATTTTGCTATCCCACTTGTATTCACGATTTCTGCTTCTTTGGCACTTGAAGGGAAATAGAAACCTAGGCATAATGCTGTGCCTGCCAGACCTGAAACCCTGAGAAAATCTCTTCTGGAAACTTGGTTAGTACTCATAGTTGTAGAATTAATTTATTTGCTTTTAGGAGCATATGCCCCGGTATTGATCCATGTTTCCCATGCTTTTTTGAATGCTGCATGGCTCATTGGTGGCTGTGAACGTCCCTCTCCCGAATTCCATCCAGATAAAACCAACCCATCATCTGCATGTTCCAATAGTTGTTTCATAGACTTATTGCCATTTTGCTTAGGGTTTACCAGTTGTTTAGCCAGTTCATGTGCTGTTTTGCCCTGGAACACCATTTTCATATCTGCAGGTGGCAAATGCCAGTCCGGATTTCCCGGTGGGGTATGTAAACCAGGAGTATTGTTCGGCTGATGGCAATTCGCACATTTCATCGCAAACACGCCTTTACCGTCGTGCCCTCTTTTTGGATACATCTCATGCAGGTGACTGTCGTCTCCCTGTAAAGGGATATCTCCCGAAGGGTGACAGTTCATACAGCGTGGGCTCATTAAAACTTTATAAACCTGTTCAAAGGCTTTTACGGATGCTATGCTGTCCTTTTTTATTTTCTGTGTGGTTTCTCCAGTAACATTGGGATGGTTGTTTACAGTACTCAAGCTGAAAGCCATGATTCCAATCATGGAGAGGATGACTGCCATAATAATTATTGATCTTTTCATATTGTTCTGCCTTCCTTTTTATGCAGTTCTGCTGCTAAGTGAATCGCTTTTCGAATGCGGGGATAGGTACCACAACGACAAATGTTTCCAGACATAGCATTATCAATATCCTCATCTGTAGGATTTGGGTTTTCCCTCAATAGCACAGCCGCCGACATCAATTGACCAGAATGACAATACCCGCATTGTGGCACATTAACTTCATTCCAGGCTAACTGTAGCGGATGATCATTGTTTTTTGATAGTCCTTCGATGGTGACGACTTTTTTACCTTCCGCCCGACTAACTTTGGTTACACATGACCGTACAGCTTCTCCGTTCAGGTGAACTACACAGGCTCCACATTGAGCAACACCGCATCCATATTTGGTTCCGGTCAGACCAACAAGATCCCGAATGGCCCACAAAAGGGGCATATCTGGATCTGCATCTACCTCATAAGATTTTTGATTGATATTTAAGTTAATCATATGCTAATGGTTTTTGGTGATATTTCTCTATTAAAATACTGTTTTTCTAATTATATTCTGTTTTTAATGTTAAATCATATGCCTTATCCTTAACAACTTGCCATACGGTTATGATGCTTTTCATCTTCAATTCTTTAATTCAAAGATCAAAATAACTAAAGGCATTAATGGTAGATGGATTACGGGTATTACTACCAATATTACTGATTGAGATAATTTGATAACAATCGAACTTATAGAATGTCTAAATTTGTTTCAATAAACTAATAAAAATGATTGGAGTAGTTCTTTCAGGTGGTCAAAGTCTAAGAATGGGAAAGGATAAAGGTCTGTTGCAAAATGGGCAACAAACATGGGCGCAACAAGCATTTGCTAAGTTGTCATCATTACAAATTCCTGTTGCCATATCCGTAAATACTCTACAATTACCAATATACCAAACTGTCTTTTCTACCTCTTCATTAATCACAGACGAGCCTGTATTGTCTATCGGAGGCCCACTTAGAGGCATCTTATCCGTACACCTTATTTATCCGAAGGAAGATTTACTGGTACTTGCGTGTGATATGATAAACATGGAAGTTGATCTTTTAGACTTTGTTGTTCAACAGTATGAGGATAAGCCGGCCGATGCATTGGTCTTTATGAAGGAAAAGCAATCTGAACCGCTATGCGGCATATATTCAGCAAAGGCATTGGACAAGGTATATGCCTTGTATATGAATCAGGAATTGCATAAGCACAGTATGAAATATGCACTTGAACAACTAGATGCCTGTTATCTTCCTGTTCCTAAAAAATGGAAGGCTTATTTTGATAACTATAACACAATAAGTGATTTAAATAATATCTGAAGCTAATCGATTATTCTTTGGTTGAATATCTCCCATACAATTCTTTTTAGACTGATTTTTTCTTAATTTTAAGAGCGATTATTTTATTAAAACCGTACGGAAATGGAGGATTTAGAATTAGTTTCCATAAAGCAGATACTTGTCAGAAAGGTTAAGGGTTTAATAAGTTCACCTTTATCGGATCTACTTTCCATAGAAGAGCCTCTTGAAATAAGAATTGCTTATGGCCCCCAGTCAGAGCGGATACAAAAGAATATATCTGTGACCATGCGCACGCCAGGTAATGACCTGGAACTTGCAGTAGGCTTTTTGTTTACAGAAGGAATTATTTCTTCTTATCAGGATGTGACTGATGCCTATCACCTAGACATGAAATGTTCATCACAAAAGCAGAATATTGTGCAGGTGGAACTCGCTGAAAATTTCATGCCTCAGTTGCAGCAATCTGACCGGAATTTTTATACCACCTCTAGTTGCGGAGTATGCGGAAAAGGCTCTATTGAATCTATTAGGACAGTTAGTCCTTTTAATAATCAGGATAAACCCCAATTAAACCTATCAACAGATATATTATATAAATTGTCAGGAAAGTTAAGTGCAGCCCAAAGCGGGTTTGCAGCTACCGGAGGCATTCATGCATCAGGCCTTTTTACTGTCAAAGGTGATTTAGTTCTGTTGCGGGAAGATGTTGGGCGACACAATGCACTTGACAAGTTAATTGGCAGGGCACTAATCAACGACGACCTGCCATTGGATCAGCATATTTTATTGCTGAGTGGAAGGGCAAGTTTTGAATTAATTCAGAAAGCAGCCATGGCCGGTATTGCAATTGTTGCTGCCATTGGAGCTCCATCGAGTCTTGCAGTGGAACTTGCTGCAGAATTTGATATCACACTTTTGGGTTTCCTGAAAGAAGACAGGTTCAATATTTACAATTTAAGTAGTAGAATATTAATACCAACATCGCATGAAACCATCATGATTTCTCAAACTACATAGTGGTATGAAAATCTGACATCTTCATCACAATTGAAAAACAAATAATATACAGATGAAAATTAGAATTAAAGGCAACTCGCTGAGATATAGACTTACCAAATCGGATGTAGCAAAACTGGGATCTGAAGGCTTTCTGGAGGAACGTTCTGAGTTTGTGGGTAAAACGCTAGTGTATGCCATTGAAACTATAAATGGTGATGGCCTGTCGGCTGATTACATTGGCGACCGGATAGTCCTAAGCATACCAAAAACAATGGTTGATGAACTTAACAATACAGAGAGAGTGGGTTTTGATGATCGGATGGGACCTGTTAGTTTACTCATTGAAAAAGACTTTACTTGTCTTGATAATGTTGAAGAGGATCAGAGTGATAATTTTCCTAATCCACTACTAAACAAATGAGCCATGGAAAAAGAGAAAAAAGAACCGGCCGCAGAAAATCCATACAAATTATTAGACCTGAAATTAACAAAGGTTGAAAAATGGGCTGCAGGAGTGCCTGCTGTGATAGCGGCATTTGGCGATCTTTTTGAGGAGGGGGTACCCATTCGGGGTACAAGAGCTTTATTTAAGATGAACCAAATGGGAGGCTTTGATTGTCCAAGTTGTGCCTGGCCTGACCCGGATGATGATCGATCTCCTTTGGGCGAATATTGTGAAAATGGAGCGAAGGCTCTGGCAGAGGAAGCAACTACCAAAAAAGTTACTGCAGACTTCTTTAAAAAAAACTCCGTCTATGATCTGGCTAAATTAACGGATTTTGAAATAGGCCGTAAAGGCAGATTGGCCGAACCAGTTTATTTGCCAAAAGGCGGTACTCATTATCAGCCTATCAGCTGGGACGATGCTTTTAAAAAAATAGCGGAACATTTAAATGCATTAGAAACACCGGATGAAGCTGCATTTTATACCTCCGGCAGAACGAGTAACGAGGCTTCATTTTTATATCAGCTCTTCGCAAAAGAATTTGGTACCAACAATATGCCAGATTGCTCTAATATGTGTCATGAAACATCGGGTACTGCTCTGTTGCCAACCATTGGTATTGGAAAGGGAACTGTAAAACTAAATGATTTTTACGATACAGATGTGATTGTGATTATTGGGCAAAATCCTGGAACCAATGCGCCCAGAATGATGAGTGCCCTGGAAAAAGGTAAAAAAAACGGAGCAAAGATCATTGCGATTAATCCTTTACCAGAAGCCGGATTGATGGGATTTCATAACCCTCAGCAAATAAATGGCATTATTGGAAGTGGTGCTAAGCTTGCGGATCTTTATCTGCCTGTAAAAATAAACGGTGATATGGAGCTTTTAAAGGCTATCGGGCTCCTGCTGGTTGACTTTGAAAAAAAATCTCCGGGCGAGGTATTTGACCAAAAATTTATTGCAGATAAAACTATTGGGTACGATGCCTTTATCAAACAGTTTGACCATTACAACCTGGAAGATCTTGCAGATGCCTCTGGGGTATCACTAGCTGCAATTTATGAGGCTGCTCAAATGCTGGCATTCAAAAAGCGGATTATTTTTTGTTGGGGAATGGGGCTTACGCAGCAACCTAATGGGGTAGAGATGATTCAGGAGATCGTAAATTTACTGTTGCTTAAAGGAAGCATCGGTAAGTCTGGCGCTGGTGTTTGTCCGGTTCGGGGACACAGCAATGTTCAGGGTAATCGTACCATGATGATTAACGAAAAACCCAGCAACGAACAGTTGGATCGCATTCAAGAAGTTTTTGGCTTTGATCCTCCCCGCGAACACGGATATGATGTTGTAGGGGTAATCAAAGCTATGCACGAAGGCAAAGTGAAAGTCTTTTTTAGTATGGGTGGGAATTTTTTATCGGCAACACCCGATACTACTTTTACTGCTAAAGCATTAAGGAAGATTAATTTAAGTGTTTCGGTTTCTACCAAACTTAACCGAAGCCACCTGGTGCATGGGCAGGAAGCATTGATACTTCCAACCTTTTCAAGAAGTGACATCGACATGGTTAATGGTGAACCGCAGTTTGTGAGTACGGAAAATTCAATGGGCGTAGTACAATCATCTAAGGGGATGCTAAAGCCAATATCGGATAAGCTGGTTAACGAAACACAGATTGTATGCCGTATGGCGATTGCGACCCTTGGGAGCAGATCGGTTATTGATTGGCAACGCTATGCCAATAGCTACGATGCGGTACGAGATGACATTGAGAAGTGCATCCCCGGTTTCGAGAATTATAATATAAGAGTACGGCATAAAGAAGGATTTTATTTGCCTAATGCTGCACGAGAGGGGAATTTTATTACCAAGAAATTTGGCGATCGGGCTCCATTCACCTTAACCTCCATTCCTGAAAATGTACTTGCTCCGGATGAATATATGATGGCGACAACGCGTACCCATGACCAATTTAACACAACAATATATGGGCTTGACGATCGGTACCGAGGGATTAAAAATGAGCGTCGGGTTATATTTATGAATCAAAAAGATATCGAGAAAGCGGGATTTGCAGATGGCGAAAAGGTAGATTTGTTTAATTATGATAATGGTATCGAAAGGATCGCACCTTTGTTTATTATCGTTTCGTACCAGATACCAGAAGGGAACACCATGACTTATTTTCCTGAAACCAACGTGTTGGTTTCCATTAATAATGTTGTTCGGGGAAGTAATATGCCAGCCTCAAAATTTGTTAAAATTAAGATCAAAAAGCATAACACTAAAATATACGAATTGATAGACCAATTATAAGTTAATCTACAAAATAGGAATTGGTAGGTTTATAATCTTCCTGCGGAATTTGTGCCTGCTCAAAAATAGAATATTCAATAGTCCTGCAAATGGTATTAAGAGCTAGATCGTTTTCTTCTTCTCCAAACGGCTCGCCAATTTCCTGTATGATCGCATCTAAAGCAATAAAAGTATAGCTAATAAGTAACACGATCAGAGGCATCATCCACCCTAAGCTATCTACCAAACCAAAGGGTAACCAAAAACAGTAAAAATAAACTGTACGATGTAACAAAACACTATATGCAAATGGTAAAGGCGTATTGGAAATCCGCTCACAACCTCCAACGATTTGAGAAAACTGATTAAGCCTGTTATCTATAGAAGCTAAAACAATGGTGTCAATATAATTTTTCTTGTTTTGTTTGCTAACCCATTCTCCTATGAAATCTAAAATGATAACTGGAATATGTCTTTTATCTCTTAAATACTCCACTTGCTCTGCAGAAAGTAGTCGGGAAAGATGTTCTGTTCCGGACTTATTTCTCAACTGATAATTAAGAGACCAGCAGAATGCTGCTATCATTTTTATGAAATCTTCTTTGCTTTTTTTCCCTTCAGGAGAAGGATCATTTATAAGCGTCTGCACCTGCCTTGTCAAAGACCTGGATTCTATAACTAGTGCGCCCCAAAGTTTTCGTCCTTCCCAATATCGATCATAACTCGCCGTATTGCAAAAACCCATAAAAATGGCTAAAGCCAGACCAATTAAGGTAAAAATGGTGGGGTTAAGGTGTACCTTATAGTCATATATTTTCCCCTTAAAGTATAGGGTGATCAATGACAACACTGCAATAACTATAAGTTGGACAATAATTTTATTTATTACGGATCCTTTCCATATAAATAACATTTTCAGCCAATTGGTACGCTGTCTTGTGATCATCTTTTATTTAAGTATTTACTTATAGTGGAGATTTTTATTTCATAAATCAAAAGCATAACAAAATTACAAAAAAAGCCGTTGAATCTTTTTTCTGCTGGAATCTTATCTCAAGTTTTTAATTTTAAATCTTAAATTAGAATGATATGAAAAGACCGATAACGCAGGAGTCACAAAATATAACGGACTACCCGAATAATAATACCATATTCACTGTTTGGAAGTTTAAACACAATATAGAAATCAAACCTGCATTCGAAAAACTTTGCGGTCTGATAGCTAACCTTAACCATTCTTATATTATACGGGTTCCTGGCGGGCGGGTAAGTTGTGTATTGGGTATTGGTCATGATGCCTGGCTTCAACTTTCATTACCCACACCACTACCCAAAGAGCTGAAGAATTTTGAACCTGTTACCGGTTTAAAACATACCGCTGTAGCCACTCCAGGGGATCTGCATTTTCATTTACGTGGTACCGATATGTCCGTTTGTTTTGATATGCTCACTGCTATAACGAAAGTATTAGACCCAGTTGCAGATTGTTTGGAAGAAATACATGGTTTTAGGTATTGGGACGGCCGATCCATCCTCGGTTTTGTGGATGGTACAGAAAATCCGGTAGGCGATCAGCGCGAGTTCTTTGCTACGGTTGGTGACGAGGATCCGGTTTATGCGGGAGGAAGTTACCTTTTTGTGCAAAAGTACCTGCATGATATGCGAGGCTGGACAAAACTCCCGGTCGAAGAACAAGAAAAAGTAATAGGACGGTATAAAATGAGTGATATTGAGATGCCTGATGACATAAAGCCTGAGAACTCGCACAGTGCCTTGGCAGCTATAGAAGATGAAGATGGCAATGAGCTGAAGATCGTGCGAGACAACATGCCCTTCGGATCCCCGTCTAAAAATGAGGTTGGCACATACTTTATTGCATACGCAAATACGTTTAGCACTACTCATAAAATGCTGGAAAGAATGTTTATTGGATTTCCGACGGGAAATTACGACAGGATACTTGATTTTAGCACTGCGTGCACCGGCAGCTTGTTTTTTGCTCCATCGGTGAATATGTTGAAGCAATATACAGCCGACGGTGTTTCTTGACCAAGAGAAGACTGCTATAATTTTATTTAAAATCAAAACTTTTTAGGATTGTATCAGTTGCTAATGGTATCATGGAAACAAATCATAGTAATGATCCGGGAGCAAGTCATGTCCCTGAGCAACAGAACGGAACGGAAATGAATGCCGTAGAAAAGGTTGAACTAGCCTCGATAGCCGAAGCGATAGATTTTTTTAAGATTGTGAAGGAAAGATTACTGGACGTAAACCAATGGACAAAGATAGCAGGTACTAAAATGTCAAATTTTTACCTTACTGATTCCAGTGGTCATCAGGTAAGCAGATCCGCAATAAACGGCGATCATATCAAAATTGATATTCCTGGTCCGGGAACGACTACAGGTAAGGGCTATGATTGGGTTCGGATTGAACAGATTATCACCGAGGAATTGGATGATGCTGAAGTATTGAGCATCACGGTACGGCCTTCAGCTAACCCTTTAAACGACAAAGAGGGTACAGCGCACTTTCTCACAGAGGAAGCGACCTCTACCTTTCAAGTCAAGCGTATTGGCAATATTGTTAGTGCAGAGGAACACGGTAGGAACGAGATGCCTAATACCGGTACTGATAAGGCCCTTGATAATATCCGCAATGTATTTGTAGGCTGGGGTGCTAAAATTGGCCTGTCTTATCCTCAATGGAAAGCTCTTGTAAAAGGGTTGCTAACTATTCGGGCTTAAACAATGTACTACCGTCTGTTTTGATCTGCCATGAGGTAATAGGATTCATATGGTAACCGCCCATAGCCGTGCCACGTGCTTCAGCCAATTGCTGAAGGGTTGGCTGTACATATCCAGTTTCATCAACGGCGCGACTTAGTATTTCCGTTGGATTACCATTCCATTGCCAGAGATGCCTGAAATAAGTATGTGCCTTGCTCAGCACCGGATCTTGCAATCTTGCATCTTGCCACGTTTTCCCCGCATCAGTACTAACATCAACTTTTTCAATTTTTCCTCTTCCACTCCATGCAATTCCCCTGATCTCAACCCAGCCAGGCATTATCTTTTGAGGATAAGAAGGGAAGGTTATGATTGACCTGGCATCCATTTCAAAGCTGAACATTCGTATACGGTCTTTTACCGGGTATGTATATTTTGATGTTTCTTCTCTGGTCATATAAGGCTCATCAGATAATTCTATTCTTCTTAGCCATTTGATATTCATGTTGCCTTCCCATCCTGGGAGCAACAGGCGTACCGGATATCCTTGTTCTGGTCTGATGGCCTCTCCATTTTGTGCATAAACGATCATGGCATCGTCCCAGGCCTTTTTTACAGGAACGCTGCGGGTCATGACAGCAGCATCTGAGCCTTCTGCCAGGAACCATAAAGCCTTTGGATCAGCACCTACTTCACGAAAAAGAGTTGACAGCATAACTCCGGTCCATTCGCTCTGACTGGTAAGCCCTAGTATCTCCTGTGGAGTTAATTCTTCTTTTCCTCCTCGAAAATTACCGGCACATTCCAGGAAACAGATTCGGCTCACAGCGGGAAAACGCTTCAGCTCTGCAAGTGTAAATTTCATTGGACGTTCAACCATTCCATGGATCAGCAACTCATATTTTTGTGGGTCAATGATAGGTACGCCGGCATGATGTCTTTCGTAATGAAGATCAGAAGGAGTGATGGTGCTGTGAAAATCTTGCAAGGGGCTACGTGAAGAGGTCTCCGAAAACTTACGTATAGGGTGTTCAAAAGTTGACCGCTTGCCTTGTGCGCTTGGGCCGGGGCCTATTGTTTTTGTGGGGTCTTCTGGTGGTTCAGGGGCAGTATGCGGTCCCGTTTGTACATGTTTTGCAAATATCGAATTTACTGGTAAAACAGCGGCAGCAACCATACCGCCAAGCAAGGTCCGGCGACTTATTTTGTTGGATTTTATAACTTGTTTGTCTTTTTTTTGCGCTTTCATTGCTCCTTACCTGACTTCAGGCCCTCCTTTACGATCATCCATAATGAACAGTTTTTTTGCAGGCATAACGATGCCTGGTAATGTTTTTGCATTCAGGAACTGATTTTGTTTAATGATTTTATTGGCATAAAGCAGATAGGCAGTAATGCTGTATACCTCATTATCAGTCAATGATCCGGGTTGGTTGTAAGGCATTGTTCTACGGATATAGTCAAACAAGGTAGTTGCATACGGCCAGTAATTTCCGATGGCCTTAGGCCTGCTTTTCGCTAAAGTATCGCTAACCAGAAGGGGAGCAGGGAGTTTGATTTTTGAAAGATCTGTATCGTTATTACCATGGCAAGCCATGCATTTTGATGTATATATTACTTTACCTTTTAATACATCACCTTGGCCCGCAGGAAGTCCTTTTCCATCTGGACGTACATCTATATCCCATAAGGCAATTTCTGTTGTTGTTGCCAACCTCCCAAAGCCGAATCTTGATGGATAACTTGTCTGCTGGGCAGATACCTGATGAAATAAAATCAGACCTAGCAGGGCCGTTCCAACAACAATTTTTATTTTCATTTCTAATTAACAATTGACCTTATGACTGCCAAATATAATAAAATCTAGTAAATCGATAGAATTAATTTGTTTTTGTAAAAAATGCCGTTACATTTGTGGAAAAAGAATCAATTACTGTGATTAAATAGACACATGGAAAAACAACTACTCCACAAAAAAGAAGACACCACATCTATACACCTGAAGTTGAAATTCTCAGCTTACTGTTGTTGCTGTTTCGAGCAATAGCATTTTTGCTACCCCCTTAAAAAAGTAAAGACAGGATAAAATCCTGCCTTTACGTTGGCCATCAGTATGCAACGCCAATCACCTACTGAAATGCCACTAGTTTCAACCAACAATTAATTAATTAAAACTTTTTAAAGTTATGCAAAATTTTAAAAGGGAGAGGCCTTTATTTAGCGCCAGCTCCTTTGTTAAAAAGACATTATTGCTATTTAGCAGTCTAGTAATGTTTTTATTTATTCCTTTGATTTCCAGATCACAGACCCATACAATTGTCAATTCTACTTTAAAAGGACAGGTCATAGATCAGGTAACCAGAAAAGGAATCCCAGGTGCCAGTGTAAGTATTACCGGTACCACACACTCAGTACAGACCGACAAAGATGGCAGGTTCAACTTTGTAACTGGTCAGAAACTGCCCTACACATTGGTTATCACCTTTATTGGGTATGAGAAAAGGGAAGTCATAGCCAGAACTGAATCTATTGAAATAGAATTAAAGGAGGTTACCAATCAATTAAATGATGTGGGAGTAGTGGCCTACGGTTCGCAGGAACGTAGAAACGTAATCGGATCTGTTGTAAAAACCAATCTTGATGATGTAAAGAACATTCCGGGCGGTAGCTTTGAATCGCAGCTTCAGGGAAAAGTAGCCGGTGTACAGATCACCAATAATACAGGTGTGCCGGGCGAGACTGTAAATATTCGACTGCGTGGTGCTAATAGTATTAATGGCAACAACAATCCTTTGTATGTGATAGACGGGGTATTTATAAGTAATACCAGCTTGCAGACTTATGATACAGGTGGTAAATCCACATCGCCTATTGCTGATATTAATCCGAACGATATTGCGAGTATTTCTGTGTTGAAAGATGCTGAAGCAACTGTACTTTACGGGGTTAGGGGAGCCAATGGAGTTGTTATCATTACCACCAAACGTGGCAATTTTAACCAGAAGCCAAAGCTTGATCTGAATGTAAATAATGGTTTTGCAAAAGCCATCAAACTGTGGGATTTGGCTACCGGACCGCAACATGCTGAGTTGATTAATGAGAATTACATCAATACTGGTGGAACTTTTGCTACCCGTCCGTTCCGCCCTGTTTCCGAAGGAGGCAGAGGTTTACCTGAAGAGCAGCAAACTTACGACCGCTTGAGTCAGGTTTTCCGTACTGCTGCACTGCAGAATTACGATGTTTCTTTGGCCGGAGGAAACAATGGAACCAAATATTACATTTCGGCAGGATACAACAAACAGGAGTCCATTTTGGCACCTATATCTTTCGATCGTGCCAGCTTCAAGGCAAATTTTGATCAGAAAATCACCAATAAAATAACAGTGGGCATAAGCAATACCCTCGGTAGGACTCACCGCAATGAAGGCCGTGCAGGAGATGGGCCAGCTGGTGGTTTACTTCAGGCGGCACTACACACGCCTACATATCTGTCACCTTATAATGCACAGGGAGTTTTGGTAGGTCGGGCTGGCTTTGATAATGTACAGCTTTTGCTTGAAAATTACGACATCAACTCTACCAGTTTACGTTACATTGGTAATCTATACGGCGAGGCAGAAATTTTGCCGGGATTGAAATTCCGTTCCAGTTTTGGTTTGGACTATACCAATTATCCTGAATCTGAATATTGGAATACTTTCCTGATCTCGGGAAGTCCGAATGGTCTGGCTACTTCATCTGTCGGTCAGCGTACCTCGCTGCTTAATGAGCAAACACTTTCCTATAGTTTTAAGGTCAATGATAAACATACATTCGGCATTTTAGTGGGTAATACACTGCAAAGCGATGTAAGCAGTACCACTTCGGCTACCGGCAGGGGCTTTGCCAACAATTCTTACAAGCTTATTTCCTCGGCTGCGGTAACTACTGGCTCAGAAAGGTGGTCAAGAAGGAATCTGGCTGCCTTCTTTACTAAGCTGGATTATAATTTCGATGGCAAATACCTGCTTGATTTTAGTTTGCGTGCGGATGGATCATCTGCATTCGGAAAGGACAAGCAATGGGGGTATTTTCCTGGAGTAGGTGCAGCATGGCAGGTTAAAGAAGAAAACTTTTTGAAAAATGTGGATTTCATCACTGATCTGAAGATCAGAACCAGTTATGGTATTACAGGAAGCCAGAATGGTGCCGATGATTTTTCTTCACTTGGCCTTTGGTCTGGTGGGTCATCATACCTTGGAAACCCTGGTACAGCGCCTCAGCAAATTGCCAATCCTGATCTTGGCTGGGAGCAAACTACCCAGTTCAACACAGGATTTGATCTCTCTTTATTTGAGGGCAGACTGGCATTTTCATTTGACTACTACAGGAAATACACCAGTGATGGCATAATTTCCAGCCCGTTGGCAGCTACAACAGGCTTTAGCAGTTATACTAAAAATCAAATAGAGATCAGTAACAGGGGCTATGAGCTGGGAATTAGCTCTACCAATATTAAAGGAAAGGACTTTAACTGGACAACCAGTTTCAATATATCCGGAAATAAGAATAAAATAGAAAAATTGTCTGCCCCTGTAAAGTTTGGAAGCAGGGATTTGATCTGGAATATAGAGGGAAACCCTTTGTATTCTTTCTACCTATATAAGGAGCTTTATGTAGACCCGCAAACGGGTAATGTGGTATATGATGATTACAATAAGGATGGTAAGATCACTGCTGCAGATAGGCAGATCTATGGCAGCGTATGGCCTAAGTTCTTTGGGGGTATGGGCAATAATTTTTCCTATAAAGGATTAGACCTAGGTGTGTTCTTTTCCTTCTCTTATGGAAACAAGGTGTATAACCACAACAGGTTTTTTGGTGAAGCAGGTGGAGCACGTGATGCGAATCGTATCATTTTTGCGAGTAACGTAGATAGGTGGCAGAAACCTGGTGATGTAACAAACACACCAAGGCCCGATGGAATTAACAACAACAACTATAAAGATGATGGCAGCCGCTGGCTGGAAGATGCTTCTTTCCTGCGTTTGCGCTCTTTGGTACTTGGCTATACACTTCCTAAATCTATTACAGAACGGGTTAAGCTGGATAGGGTGAGATTGTCAGTGACTGCTAACAACCTGTTCCTGATCACCAATTATACAGGCCTTGATCCTGAGTCTTCTGCCAGCAGTTCACAAAATGCGCAGGGGATTGATCTGGGTACACCACCACAGCCACGGAGTTTTCAATTTGGTATAAATGTCTCCCTATAATCAGGGATAAGAAATTAGAAATCATGAAAAAAGCAATACATATCTTGTCCTTATTTAGCGTTCTGTCCTTTACCTCTTGCGAGAAATACCTGGATGTAGAACCTCGCGCATCAGTGTCAGATAAGCAGACAATCTACGACAATGCATCATCGCAAACTGCACTAACCGGGGTTTATGCTGCACTAGCATCCGGATCTTATTATGGGACCACATTTCAGTCAATAGGATATCTCAATGGGGATAACATACAATGGACAGGTTCACAATCGCAAGTTCAGGAATTCATAAATCATAATGTTAGTGCGGACAATTCTACCATCAGCAGTGCTTGGTCGGCCATTTACCTAACCATAAGCCGGGCTAACCAGGTTATTCAAAAGGTTCCCGGGGTGACAGATCCACTCCTTAACCAAAGTACAAAAGACCAGATCGTTGGTCAGGCTTATTTTATTCGTGCATTAGCCTATTTTGATCTGGCCCGAACCTGGGGTAGTGTACCGTTAATCACCAAGCCTACTGAAACGGCAACTGATAATAGCGGAATTCCACGCAGTCCCCAAAATGAAGTATATGCACAAGTACTGAGCGATCTGAATAAGGCAGAGCCTTTGTTGACTGAAACTACAGACAGGCATAGAGCTACCCGAAAAACAGTATGGGCACTAAAGTCGCGCTATTATTTATACAGAGGCGACTGGGCGAATGCAGAATTATATGCAACAAAGCTGATTGTTGATAATGCGAATTACAAATTGTTGAAACCTTTTGGAAGTTTCTTTCAAAATGATGCCAGAGCCACTCAGGAGTCGGTTTTCGAACTCTTTTATAGCGCTGCTGAAACCAATGGACATCGTGGACAATGGCAGCCTCAACAAAATGGAGGAACTCGCCAATGGGCACCCAATGATGCATTTGTAGCATTGGTAAATGATCCCCTGATTGGGGGTACAAGAAGTGTTCTTGTGGCAAAAGACAACCAGAACCGCTGGTATGGCAATTTATATTACAGGAGCCCTGCAACAGATCCTTCTTATCTGATTCGCATAGCTGAACTTTATTTGATCCGTGCCGAAGCGCGAAGCAACCAGGCTCCAGACGGTGCAACTGTTGCCAATGATAAGTTAGCCGGTGCTGTTGCCGACCTGAATGCTGTGCGCGACAGATCCGGACTGGCGGGGACGCCTGCAGTTACCAAAGCTGGGGTACTGCTTGCCATCGAAAACGAAAGAAGAGTTGAATTTGCTTTTGAGCCTCACCGCTGGTTTGACCTGGTAAGAACAGGAAGGGCATCTGCTGTGCTGAACATTAATGACATCAGGAAATATCTGATGCCTATTCCCAATGATCAGCTGCTGATAGATCCGGCATTAGGGCCAAATAATCCAGGATATTAAAATTTATAGATTATGACGACTATTAAATCAGACCAATCTTCTCCTGAATGGAAAGGTTATGAAAAGATTGCCTTGCGCTTCTTTTTCATTTATTTCATTCTTCAAACCATTCCGCTTGACTGGAAATACTATAAAGGGATCTTTGCCATTAACTGGTTTAACCTCAGGTACGGAGATATTTTTTTCATTACCAGGTATTTCCCAAGCTTTGGTTCAGCCACGGGAAGTTTTATCGACTGGATCATTATTGCCATCATAGCTGCAATAGGAGCAGTAATATGGGCTAAAAAAGAGAAACCAGATACAGATTATAGCATTTTGTACTACTGGTTAAGAACTATACTAAGGTACAGACTAGCTATAGGGATTATCGGTTACGGGTTTATTAAGTTTTTTCCGTTACAGGCACCCTTTCCATCCATCAGTAATCTGAATACCAGTTATGGCGACTTTACCGACTGGAAGATATTCTCTCTGAGCCTTGGTGTAGTGCCTGGTTACGAGTCTTTTCTTGGCGGAGTAGAACTGCTTGCAGGCATCCTCTTATTCTTCAGAAGAACAGCCTCAATAGGCGCGTTTATTATACTGGTATTTACAGGTAATGTATTCATCTCAAACCTTGCGTACGAAGGCGGAGAATATGTTTACAGCTTTTACCTGATTTCGCTGGCTATATTTGTATTAGCCTACGATGCAAGGCGAATCTATAACCTGATTTCACTCGGCAAACCAACTGTGCCGAATTTATTTAAGCCCATATTTAGCGGATGGTTAAAAAATGGCAGGATTGTTTTGAAAACTGCAGTGATCTTCTTTTTTGTATTTGTTTATGGGTTTAAAACCTATAAGGGTTATAAGAACGATCCTTATCAGTTTCCAAAAGCAAAAGGGTTAAAGGGGGCCAGTGGGATCTATAATGTTAGTGAGTTTAAACTCAATGGTAAGGCATTCCCTTATTCTGCTACAGATTCAACAAGATGGAAGGATGTAGTATTTGAGAAATGGGCCACAATCAGTATCCGCTCAAACAGGCCGGTTATACTTGATTCTAGCAACTATGAACAGATTAGCTATAAAGATAAAGATAGAACCTATGAGTTGGCCGGCTCCGGTGGAAGACATTATTACAGCTATAAAGCAGATACAGTAAACCATCTGTTGTTGCTGCAAAACAAAAACAGCAATTACAAGAACGATAAACTGATACTGAGGTATACTAGGCCAGATAGCGCAACAATAATCCTTTCGGGCGTTAACAATTCAAAAGATTCCGTTTACGTTTTGCTGAACAAAATCGACAAGAAGTATCCGATCAAACTTGGCCGTCGTAATCGTTTGAAACTTTAATACTCATGAAAATGAATAATTCAGAAAATACACCAACTCAATGGTCAATAGGTAAGAAAATAGCTTTTCGTATTACATTTGTGTTCTTCTTGCTGGTATCCATTCCGCTAAGCAGTGGGTGGTATAAAAATTTAATTGCCATCGACTGGCTAAATCCGCATTATCGCGATATCTATGATATTGCACGCTTTGGTACA
This sequence comes from uncultured Pedobacter sp., assembly GCF_946479715.1. The sequence continues at coordinate 19,127 of NZ_CAMLHF010000031.1, forward strand.
AATGCACCCCCTGTGCTATTTGGTAGTTCGGGACGCCCAAACATTGCTGATGGCGAAGGACAAGAAGCTGCCAGTCCTCAAAAACAGCGTCGCAGCGACTCCTTAAAGCGGGCAAAAGGAGCTGAATCATCAAAGATTGATTCAGACAAAGAGAGATCGCAGCGCAATGAAAGCAATGTTCAGAGAAAAAGGAGCTGGCTTAGCGACTACAGTTCATGGGGAAATGCATTGGCTATAGCAGTAGTGGTAGGGCTGGTCTGGAGTTTGCTCGACCGAAAAAGGCCATCTTACAATGTATTATATTACTGGCTAACTGTAGTTGTACGTTTTAGGGCAGCTATAGGGATTATTGGTTTTGGTTTTACAAAATTATTTCCAACTCAAATGCCTTTTCCTTCACTGGGACTCCTGAATACAGATTTTGGCGACTTTACCGCACAAAAAATCTACTGGCTTTCCGTTGGTATAGTACCCTGGTATCAGGTATTTGGTGGTATAGTAGAACTTGCTGCCGGAGCCTTATTGCTCTTCAGAAAGACAGCTACCTATGGCGCCATATTGCTCATTGGCGCATTAGGCGATATCACTTTTGTGAACTATGCTTATGATGGTGGCGTGCATGTATATGCCTTCTATTTTGTTTTGCTTGGTACTTTAGTCATTGCTGCAGACGTGCCAAGATTATACAACCTGCTGATTCTTGAACGCTATACCGTACCACAATTTTACTATCCTGATTACAGTAAGCCGATATACAAATATACCAGGATTGCGTTAAAGGGACTTACCATCCTTATCTTCTTTGTAATTCTGACTTATACCGAAGTGATCAATTTTAAGTATGATCCTTATAAACAGCCATCAACAGCAGGGGTGAAAACATTAAGAGGCAATTATAATGTTACGGTGTTTAAAATAAACGGACAGGAGATTCCATATTCTCCATTAGATAGTGTACGCTGGAAGGAAGCTACCTTTGAAAAATGGACTACGCTGACATTCAGGATTAATAAACCAGTAGTAGTAGATCCATCCAATGGCGGTGGCAGTCCGATGCGCGATATACAACGTACATTCGAAATTGCTGGTACCGCAGGCGGGCAGCGTGCTTTTCATTACTACGCTGATACAGTAGAACATGTACTTTATCTACAGGATAAAAATGCCCTTGCTTCAAGAGGTGGCCGAGGCAGAAGGGGTGGCTCAGATGAGAACGAAAGCGGAAAAAAAGATAACTGGATCAGTAAAGCGGCATGGAAGAATATAGGTGATGAAAACAGGATGATCGATAAACGTGCCTGGTCTACCAGAAGAGACCGTGAATTTGCTCGTCCTGAGCGGAGTTCAAATCGAGCCAGGTTGACATTGAATTACCATACCACTGATGGAAACAAAGTTATCTTGGAAGGGTTAAATGAGAATAATGATTCTCTTTATGTCGTATTGGATAAAGTTAACAGGAAATACGTTTTGCCTGAAAGTAAACTTAACGCAGGAAAATACTAAATAAAATTTTTCGCTCATATGACCCATATGAGCGAAAAATTCATGATGGTTGTTGAAATTGATGGCTAAATGTTATCTTCGGGGATAATTTCCGTCTCAACTATACCCTACTATCCATAGGTTCATCATGCGTTTATTTTATTTTTTTATTGTTTTAATATGGATGGAAGTTCAGTTTCTGCCTGTTCACGCACAGCTAAGTTCAGAAGGAAACAATGAACAATCTTTGTATGGAAGCTATGCATTTAAAACATACACTATTGCAGATGGGCTGCCTTCTAAAAATACTACAGCTACTCTTAAGGACCGAAGAGGTTTTATTTGGATAGGTACTGAAAATGGATTGTGTCGCTTTGATGGCTATACATTTAAAGTATTTTACCATGCAGAGGGAGATAATACTACTATCAGCAATAATTATGTTAGTACAATAGTGGAGGATCATCAAGGTCGGTTATGGGTGGGGACAATGGATGGCTTAAATTTACTGGATCCACTTACTGAAAAGTTTCAGGGTTTTCATCATGATGAAAAGGTAGCTTCATCCATCAGTAATGATAAAATATGGTCTATACTTTGTGATCGTGAGGGAACCATATGGATTGGAACAGATGATGGGTTTAATAGATTTCATGAACAAACCAGGTCCTTTACCACCTATCAGCCCAATCTGGGTACACCAGGTGCTATGGTTGGGAAATCGGTTAACGCTATTGTTGAAGACAAACATGGAAGCCTATGGCTTGGAAACTGGAGCGGTGGGCTTAATAAGTTTGATAAGCGTATAAAGCGTTTCACAAATTTTCAGCAAACACAGTTACCTGGACTTAAGAACCCAAACGATATCTGGTCACTTGCATATGATGAGAACGGAACAATTTGGATTGGCACTTATTGGAGTGGTCTATTTAAGTTCGATCCGGAAAAAAGCAATTTCAAGTCAGTTCAGTTGCCAGACAAGACCAGTACCGGTGTTTACAGCATCTTGCCCGTCCAAAAAAACATGCTAATTGTTGGAGGGAATAATGGTTTCTATTGGTTGAATACTCAGAATTACAAATGGGAACCTATTAAAAATGTGGTAAATTATGCTTTCGGCGATTCCTACATGGATCGTAATGGCATCATTTGGATTAATGGGAGGAATGGTGTTTTGAAGATTGATCGTCAGCAATACAAGTTTGATTTGACTGATCTTAAGCTGGAGAATTGTGAAGTGAATAGCCTGGCAAGTAAAGGTACTATGCTCTGGATTGGTACCAGCAAGGGGCTGTTTACGCTGGACTATAAATCTGGAAAGATGTCTGGCTTTAAAAAAAATGCCCAAACAAATAGCTTAAAGAGCAATGATATTAGTAAGCTTTATTTTGACAGTAAGGGAGTTTTATGGATTTTGACCGAAAATGGGTTTGATAGTTACGATCAGGAACGCAACCTATTTGTTCATCATAATCATCACTCCGCTTTGGGCAGTCTTTTTAACGAAGATGTTTTTCGGGATATCCTTGAGGTTGATCCGGGCATCTATTACCTGGCAACCGATGCAGGACTTAAAGTTTACAATAGCAATAACAATACTTTCAAGCATTATTACAATAAAAAGGAGGACAAGTATTCCTTAAGCAATAACCACCTTTATTCCTTATTAAAGGATAAAAGAGGTGATATATGGATTGGAACATATGGAGGCGGACTAAACCGTTTTGACAGAAACTCAGAACGCTTTCAGGTGATCAGGTCATCAGAACGCTCAGGTACTGGAATCAGCAGTAACATTATCAGAAACCTTTATCAGGATTCAAAGGATAACATCTGGATCTCTACACCCGATGGATTGAACAAATATGTAGCTAAAGAGCAGCGTTTTGTTACATATTCGAAAAAGGATGGTTTTTCCAATAATGTATTCAGAGGCATTACTGAGGATGCTAAAGGAAATATGTGGGTAACTACGGAAAGTGGAATATCAACGTTTGATCCTAAGCATATATCCGTCAGGAATTTCGATGAAGCTGATGGGGTTTACGTGAATTCTGTTATGCTCAACGATGGAGAAAATATATATCTTGCCGGAAGTAAGGGGATCATCAAATTTGATCCCTTAGCTATCCATTCGAATAAAACCATTCCACCGGTGTATTTTACTGATTTTCAATTGTTCAATAAATCTGTTCTCCCAACTTCCAATGGGCCTTTAAAAGAAAATTTGAATATCGTAAAGGAGCTGACTCTTGACTATGAGCAAAGTGTTTTCTCCTTTGAATTTGTAGGTCTAAATTATAGGTATCCAGAAAAAAATAAATATGCGTATATATTAATAGGCTTTGATAAGAAATGGAATTATGTTGGTTCACAGCGTAAGGCAACTTATACAAACTTAAATCCGGGAACGTATAAACTTTGGATAAGGGCATCTAATAATGATGGCGTATGGAACAATAAGGGAAGAATCCTGGTTATCCATATCAGTCCACCTTGGTACTGGACCTGGTGGGCATATCTGTTATATGCGGCAGCAGTTTGTTTGGCCATTTACGCATATATCCTGTATAGAAATAAACAGGAAGACCTGAAGTACAAAATAAAGGTAGCCAATATAGAAAGTGAAAAAGAAAAGGAACTGAACGAGAAAAAACTTTCTTTTTTTACCAATATTTCTCATGAATTCAGAACCCCTCTTACCTTAATCATCAATCCAATTAAGGAATTGCTTTATCATGATGATAAAAATGTAGATACCAGTAACCTTAATATCGTTTATCGGAATGCAAAAAGGCTACTGAGCCTGGTTGATCAACTACTGCTTTTTAGGAAGGCTGATACCCAGGCAGATAAGTTAAAAGCTGCAGATCTGGATATCGTCAATTTGTGTAAAGAAGTATACCTGTGTTTTTCTCATCAGGCCCGCTCAAGAAAGATAAGCTATGAATTTATCTCCTCACAAGATCATATACAGATTTATGCAGACCGCGAAAAATTAGAGATTGCTATATTTAATCTGCTTTCAAATGCAATAAAGTTTACACCAGATGAAGGACGCGTTTCCCTTGAGGTATCTGAAACATCTGATATGGTAAAGATTGAGGTTAAGGATAGCGGATCTGGTATCCCTGAAAATGCGGGACAGAAAATTTACAGCAGGTTTTATCAGGAACCCGATCACAATAATTCTTTAAGAACCGGCTTTGGCATCGGATTATATTTGGTTAAAAATTTCATTGAGAGTCATGGCGGTACAATCAGTTATAAAAGTATCCAGAATCAGGGGACTACCTTTTTTATCACCTTGTTGAAAGGTAGAGAGCACCTTAACATAGACCAGATTCTCCCTGTTTCCGAAACGAGTTCTTTACTGTTAATGGAATTGGCAGAGGACGAGGTAAGTCCGCTTAACCAGAAAGAAAGTACTACTGTTGAGCAATATGACGGGGATTTTGCTTCGGAAAAAAAATCACTCATTATTATAGATGACAATAAATCGATCAGGGATTATCTGGTTGAGGTTTTTAAGGCTCAGTACAACTTGTATGTTGCTGCAAGTGGAGAGGAGGGGATGAAAATGATCAGAGAATTTCTGCCAGATTTCATCATCAGTGACGTCATGATGCAAGGCATTAGCGGAATAGAGATTTGTAGCCTGGTCAAGGAGGATGCCTCTTTATCCCATATTCCAATAGTGTTGTTAACTGCCAGTTCATCGCCTGAAATTAAATTGAAAGGGATAGAGATCGGTGCTGATGATTACATAAGTAAACCTTTTGATAAGGATTTGTTAGTAGCAAGAGTTGCGGGTATTTTGAAAAGCAAGAGTAGCCTTCAGCAATATTTCTATAATGAGGTTACTTTGAACCCCAATAATTTTAGAATCTCGGCAGAGTACAGAGATTTCCTTCAGGACTGCATCAGGATTGTAGAAAAGCACATTACTGATCCAAATTTTAACATTCAGATCCTGGCCGATGAGATTGGTATGTCGCGCTCTAACCTGTTTAACAAAATCAAATCTATTTCCGGACGCTCGTCTAACAGTTTTATTCGCTTTATCCGTTTACGGAAAGCTGCTGAAATATTTATCAATACAGACAACACCATTTCAGAGACCATGTTTATGGTGGGGATGAATGACATTAAATATTTCAGAGAGCAGTTTAATAAATTGTTCGAGATGAATCCGTCAGACTACATCAAGAAATACCGCAAGAACTTTTCAAAAAATATTACCCTAAACAAGGATGTGGTAAAAAAATAGCCGTTTTTGAGGTGGAATCTAAATTTTACCCCTCTAATATTGGTTGTTTACCCCCTTTAATTCTCTGTAAATCCATCGAATTTAGCCCTGTCGACTCAATCGAAGATCGGTGATTTATGTTGTGCGCACAATATAAATCCTCCGCTTGAACGGGAGCAGTTGACAGGATAATTTCAAAACCAAATATAAATCGATATGAGAAAAACTATACGAAACGTATATTCTCCGCTTTGGCCGATGACAAAGAAGGTGTTTGTTGCAACGGTAATAAACGCGGTACTGCTTTCGGCGCAGTCGACGCAAGCATCAGAGCTGATAATAAAACCCTCAACATTTAATGCTCGGCAAGCTGTGATCACAGGTACAGTTAGCGATGAAACAGGTAAACCTTTACCAGGTGTAAGTGTAATTGTGAAAGGTACAACAACCGGATCGATCACTGATGCACAAGGTAAATACAGTATAAATGCTCCTGATAATGCCATCCTCGTCTTCACTTATATTGGCTATACCAAAATAGAATTGCCTGTTGGTGGAAAGACTTTATTAAATATCCAGCTGACTCCCGATCAGACTTCATTAAATGAACTGATTGTTGTTGGATACGGTACCCAAAAGAAAGAAACGGTAACCGGATCTATCTCGCAGGTAAAAGGAACTGAACTTGTTAAAAGTCCGCAACCCAACCTATCCAATGCATTGGCAGGAAGATTTTCGGGTGTGGTAATCAATAATAGAGGAGGAGAACCGGGATACGATGGTTCGAGCATCACGATCCGCGGGCAAGCCACAACCGGCAGCAATGCTGTGCTTGTAGTGGTTGATGGCGTACCCGGACAAATCGGAGGTTTGGAACGCCTCGATCCGAACGATATTGAAAGCGTATCGGTACTGAAGGATGCTTCGGCAGCCATTTATGGTAACCGCGCGGCCAATGGAGTAATCCTTGTAACTACTAAAAAAGGTAAAACAGGTAAACCTACCATAAGCTATAGCTTTAACCAGGGTTTTAGTTCACCTACCCGTTTGCCAAAACTTGCGGATGCGGCAACGTATGCCCAGATCATGAACGAGATAAACTATTACGCAAGTGAATCCGGAGGTTTGAACCAATCTTATTCCGACGAACAAATTCAGAAATTCAGGGATGGTTCTGATCCGATCTTGTTCCCGAATACAGACTGGGCTGAGACAGTGCTCAAGAAATCAGCGCTGCAGAATCAGCACAGCTTGTCTGTAAACGGAGGAACTGATGATGTGAAGTATTACATGTCGCTTGGTATGATCGATCAGGACGGAATCTATAAAAATGGGGTCACCAGCTATAAACAATACAATTTCCGCTCAAATATTGATGCAAATGTGAGCAAGCGTCTGAAAGTGGGATTATCACTTGCCGGCCGTGAAGAGAATCGTAAATTTCCAATAACTGGCGCCAATGATCTTTTCAGATCACTTTACCGCTCTAAACCTATTGTAGCTGCATTTTATCCAAATGGATTGCCAACAAGAGGGATAGAAGGATCAAACCCTGCAGTACTTGTAACGGATTTGGGGGGTACTAGCAATAACCCTACTCAGGTGCTTAACGCTATTTTGAAAGGCAGTTATCAAATACCGGGTATCGAAGGTCTGTCGGCAGATGGATTTTTCTCTGTAGACAAGTCTAATGTATTTGTCAAAACCTTTAATAAGCCTTACCTATTGTATGAGTATCAAGCATCAACCGATACGTACACTTCCGGTATTTATGGAGGAAATAACAATAAAGCCACTCTTAAAGAATCTCAAAAACGAGAATCATTACTTACTTCAAACATTAAATTGAATTTTGAGCGCAAGTTTGGCGTACATAATATAAACGCCTTTGTGGGGTATGAGCAAAGCAAAAATAACCTTGAGTTCTTTGATGCCGACCGTTTCAATTACCTGTCAAACCAATTGCCTGAGCTTTCTCAGGGAGGAACAGCAGCAACAGATTTTCTTAATTCTGGTTACAGTTCAAACTATACCCGTAAGAGTATAATTAGCAGACTGGCGTATGCATACGACGATAAATATCTATTTGAAGGTCAGCTGCGCCGCGATGGTTCATCCATCTTTGCCCCTGGCAAACAATGGGGTACTTTCCCTTCGGTTTCTGCTGGATGGCGCATCAATAAAGAAAAATGGTTCGGTGATAATGTGAAGTTCTTCGACGAACTGAAGTTAAGAGCTTCTTACGGTTCTTTGGGTAATGACAATGTTAATGCATTTCAATACTATGATAATTACATTTTGGTAGGTAATGGTTTTGTGGCGCAAGCACCAGGCGGTGCAGCAACCATTCAACCAGGAGTAGGCTTATCAAAACTTGCTAACCCGAATATTACCTGGGAAGTATCAAAAAAACTGGACATAGGGATTAACGCTACATTCCTGAAAAACTTCACGTTCGAGGCGATCTATTTCAAACAAAAAAGGTCCGATATCCTTGCAACACGTAATGCCTCTCTTCCTGGATCTTCTGGTATTGTGAATCCTTATAATGATGGTAGTTCAAATTACAATCCACTGGTTCCTTCAGAAAATATTGGTAAGGTCAACAGTGAAGGTTTTGAGGGTACACTGGGTTATACGCACCGCGGGAATGAGTTCAACTGGGGTGTGTCTGGTAACATGACCTATGCTAAAAGTGAAGTTATCTTCATCGATGAAGCCTCTGGTACGCTAGATTACCAAAAAAAGACTGGCAGGCCATTGAACAGCTACTTGTTGTACAATGCCATAGGTATCTTCCGTACACAGGCTGATCTGGATAATAATCCTCATGTTTCAGGAGCAAAAATCGGCGACCTGATCTATGAAGATTATAATCGTGACGGTGTGCTTAATGCAGATGATATGAGCATGGCAAAGTATGGCAACATTCCTCAGATTACCTACGGCTTCAACTTCAATGCCTCTTATAAAAACTTCGATGTGTCAGTATTGTTCGCAGGACAAGCAAGGGTAAGCCAATATGTATTACCAGAATCAGGTAGTATAGGGAATTTTTATAGCAGTTGGGCTGATAATAGGTTCAGTCCTTCTAATCCGAACGGATCTTTTCCAAAAGTGACCGAACGTGCAGGTAACGCCATTAGTGGAGGTGCTTATAAAAACAATTTCTGGCTGAATAATTCTTCATTCCTGCGTCTTAAGAACGTAGAGCTTGCTTACAACCTGAAAGGAGATTTTCTATCAAAGATCAAGGTTTCCGGAGTAAGGATATTTGCAAGTGCTTTTAACTTATTCACGATCACTAAAGTAAAAGATTATGATCCTGAAGGCAGCAGTGAAAGCGGACAGTTTTATCCGCAACAAAGGATCATCAATTTAGGTGCAAACGTTAAATTTTAAATCTTGTAAAAATGAAGTACAAATATAGCATACCAGTTTTTATTTTATTAAGCGGTGTACTGGCACTGAGTTCATGTAAAAAGGATTTTCTGGATGTTACAGCAACAGACCGGATCCCAACGAATACGTTGGAAACAGATACTGCCGTATTTGAGGCTTTTGTAACCAATAGTTACATCGGAACAAGGCTGCAGGATAAAGAAGCAGATGGAACCAATCCAGGATTTGGACGTGGTTTCGAATATAGCATGTGGAGCTCATTGACGGATGAGTCCATCTACAATAATGATGATAATACGTGGCTGGTACAACGAGGACAATTGGCCCCGGAAAACCTTGGAGCACTTGGTGTATTGTGGGGCAGAAGCTACCGCGGCATTCGCGAGTGTAATTATGCCCTTAAGGTTCTAACTACCATACAAATGAGTGCAGCCCGTAAAACAAGGCTAGAAGGCGAGTTAAAGTTCATAAGGGCCTTCCGTTATCAGGATCTGATCCGTAACTACGGAAAGGTAGTGCTTATGGGAGATCAGGTACTTGGTTTAACAGATAACCTTCAGGATCCTGCGCTATTTAAACGCTCAACCATTAAAGAGGGTATTGATTATGTAGCAGCACAGCTGGATGATGCTGCCGCTAAATTGCCATTGAACAATGACAATAATTGGCTATTGGGCAGGGCTACCAAAGGTGCGGCATTGGCACTAAAATCCAGGTTATTACTATACGCTGCCAGTCCTTTATATGAAGCAGCGGGTACCTGGCAAGCTGCCGTAACTGCGGCACAGCAGGTGATTAGCCTGAACAAGTATGGAATTTATCAGGGAGGTTATGGTAATATGTTCCTGATAAACGAAAGTAATGAAGCCATATTTGAACGTGTGTATACCAAGAACGCGAATCACACTCACCTGGAAATTGCAAACGGACCAAATGGTTATGGTGGCTGGGCCGGAAATACGCCTACACAGAACCTGGTAGATGTTTATGACCTAACCAATGGCCTTCCGGCAAACACCAGTAACCCACTGTATAATCCGGCTAAACCTTATGAAAATCGTGATCCGCGTTTTAAAGCAACCATTTTGTATAATGGTGCAGCTTATCGCGAACGTAATATAGAAACGTTTATTCCTGGTGGAAAAGATAGCAGAGACGGAAATGACAACTGGAATACTACAAAAACCGGTTATTATCTTAAAAAATTCATGAATGATGCTTATCCTTTGCAAAATCCATGGGGTAATGCCGGCTTCCAGCCCTGGATTTATATCAGGTATGCTGAAGTTCTGCTCAATTTTGCAGAAGCAGCAAATGAAGCCTATGGTCCTGATGCGGTACCTGCCGGATCAAGTTTCTCAGCCCGCCAGGCCATCAATATGATCAGGTCAAGGGCCAGCGTAAATATGCCGGATCTTGCAGCTGGAATGGCACAGACTGATATGCGCACTGCCATCAGACACGAACGCCAGATAGAGCTTGCGTTTGAAGAACATCGTTTCTATGATGTTAGAAGATGGAAAATAGCAGATGTAACTGAAAATCTTCCCTCAAGGGGCGTGGTCATCACCAAAAACAATGATGGAACTTTCACTTTTACCTCTAAGATAGCACTTGATGGACGTAAATTCGAGACCAAACATTATTGGTTACCAATTCCAAGAACTGAAATTCTTGCCTCAGGAAACCAATTACAGCAAAATCCGAACTACTAATAGAATTTATAGAATGCCGGGAAACAAAACGTTTTTCCGGCATTTTGTAAATTTTCCAATTTATAAAACATCCTAAATGAAAATATTCAATTTAATTTGCTTGTCAGCAGTATTGTTGCTACTGTGCGGATGCAGTAAAAATAATGCAGAACATACTTTTGAACTTGGGGATAATGATTTTCTGCTCGACGGAAAACCTTTCCAGATTGTATCCGGTGAAATACATTATCCACGCGTACCAAGAGAGGCATGGAGAGACCGGATGAAAATGGCAAAGGCTATGGGGCTCAATACTATTGGAACATATGTATTCTGGAATGCCCATGAACCCGAAAAGGATGTGTTTGATTTCTCTGGTAACAATGATATTGCTGAATTTGTAAAGATAGCACAACAAGAAGGGCTATGGGTAATATTACGACCTAGTCCTTATGTCTGTGCAGAATGGGAGTTTGGAGGTTATCCATATTGGCTTCAAAATGAACAAGGTCTGAAAGTAAGAAGCCGGGAAAAACAATACCTGGAAGAGTACCGGAAATACATTCACGAAGTGGGTAAACAACTTGCGCCGTTGCAGGTCAATCATGGAGGGAATGTGCTCATGGTGCAGATTGAAAATGAATATGGTTCTTATGGCTCTGATAAGGAATATTTACGTATTAACCGCGAGATGTTTATTGATGCGGGGTTCGATGGATTACTATATACATGTGATCCTCAAAAAGATATCAAAAAAGGATTCCTTCCCGGAACACTTCCTGCAATTAATGGGCAAGACAATCCAGAAATCGTAAAAAAAGAAATCCGGGAATTAAATGGTGGCAAAGGCCCTTTTTTTATAGCCGAATGGTATCCGGCGTGGTTTGATTGGTGGGGTACGCCACATCATAAAGTTCCGGCTGAACAGTATACCGGAAAACTTGATTCTGTGCTTGCGGCTGGTATTTCCATCAATATGTACATGTTCCACGGTGGTAGTACCCGTGCTTTCATGAACGGGGCTAATTACCGTGATACTATACCCTACGAACCTCAGATCAGCAGTTATGATTACGATGCGCCACTTGATGAAGCAGGTAACCCAACTGAAAAGTTTATGAAATTCAGGGCGGTTATCGAAAAGCATTTACCTGCTGGCGCCAAGTTGCCGGCTGTTCCTGCTCCAAAGCCAGCAGCGGCTCTTGATGCTATTCCTTTTTCGTCCGGAGTTAGTATTTACGATTACCTTGAAAAATCAAAGCATAGCATTCAGCCACTGACTTTCGAAGACCTGAACCAGGCTTACGGATATGTGCTTTACCGCACAACTATTAATGGAGGAAAGCAGGGTATGCTAAAAATAGATGGATTGAAGGATTTCGGTTTGGTCTATGTTAACGGTAAACGACAGGGTATTTTGGATAGGAGACTAAATCAGGATAGCCTTATGATAAATCTGCCATCGGGTAAGGTCACCCTTGATATTTTAGTAGAAAATATGGGAAGGATTAATTTCGGACCATTTTTACTTCAAAACAAAAAAGGGATTACCGGCAAAGTCACCTTAGCTGGTGCGATCTTAGAATCCTGGGATATGTTTTCATTACCTTTTGATAAACAACCACTTAAAAAAGAGGTTAGCAATGCAATTAAGCCGGATGCACCAATGTTAAAGTATGCAGAATTTGAATTGAAAAACGTACAGGATACCTATCTGGATATGCGGAAATGGGGTAAGGGCGTGGTTTGGGTAAATGGTCATAATCTTGGAAAGTACTGGAGTGTTGGCCCTCAGCAAACAATTTACCTGCCTGCTGAATGGTTGAAAAAAGGTAAAAACCAGGTAGTTGTACTTGATTTGCTTAAGACTGATCAGCAGTTTCTTACCAGTCTTAATAAGCCAATTCTGGATCAGGTTATTACCAGGTAATAATCAATTAAATCAAATTTAACTATTCTATCGTTCAATAGAATAGTTAAATTTGATTGACCACTAATTGATTATATGCTTTCAATCTTCAAAATCTCCTCCATTGTTTATTCTTTTTGCATGGCAACGATGCTTATTCCATCTGCTTGTACGAAACAGAATAATCCAGATCATAACAAAAAGATCAAAGATGCCCCAACGAGCGAACTTGGAACTGTTTTTCCAGAAATCAGGGAAATCAAAAATGATACAGCAAAACTGGCCCTTTATCCCTATGCCACTTTTTTTATTATCGATCTTGGACTTAAGGGAAGTGAACAAAAACTGAAAATGATCCGCCAGGCTAATAAATCTGATGTTCCGGTAAAAGTGAAAGTATTTCAGGACAATAGAAGTGAGGTAGCGGAAATCTATCCTGCAACTAAGCAAGATATTGATAAATACAAAAAACATTAAAAAAGGACTTCTCATGAACCAGAAGGAATCAGTATCAAAAAACCTGGCTGATCTGTACGAGATGATGGGCTTGCCTGTAGATCTGGTAAGTGCAGAGTCGGGGTTTACTATACATTCCTTAAGAGAAACATTTAAGAATCTTCCTTTTAAATCCATTGCTTACCGGCCAGATTATTTCAGCTTTGTTTTCGTTAAAAATGCATTTGGAAAGTATATCATAGATGAGATGACATTTGATATTACCCCAGGCACAATCTATTTCACTAATCCTGGAAATTACAGGAGTTTTGAATGGTCTGAAATTACAGAGGCCTATCTGATCACATTTAATGAATCTTACCTGAAAGAACATGTTCATCATGATGTTTATCAGGACTTTTCTTTTTTGCTTACAGAAACAGTTCAGCCAAGGTTGATGCCACCTGAACAGTTTGATGAAATAGAAAAGCTTTATCACCAGATTCACAAAGAGCATCTGGGCAATTCAATCTATAAGAATAGAATCATTGGGAGCTTATTTGTGGTTCTGCTATTAAAAATAAAAGAATACTTCTGGCAAAATTATAATCCTATATATGAGGGAAATAGGAGCTCCTTCATTGTTAAAGTGTTTAAAAAGAATCTTGAAGATCACTACAGGGCTATCGTTTTTGGTCGGGAAAATATCTTATACAGGGTTCAGGACTATGCAGATTTACAGCATTTACATCCGAATTACCTAAGTAGTGTAATCAGAACAAAAACAGGTAAGCCTGTTAGCATGTGGATTGCAGAGAAAACAGTTGCGAAGGCAAAGTCCCTATTGCATAACTCAGAAGCTTCAATTAAGGAAATTTCTTTTACACTAGGGTTTTCAGAGGCAACCCATTTTAGCAATTACTTTAAGAAATATACAGCGCTTACTCCGGTAGCTTACAGAAAGCTGCAAAGCCAATCTTAGATTTTTATCCTTAATCCTTTAATATCTGTCCTTTTCACAGGTGTTCTTTATCTGACCTTTGAGTTATCAAAATAAGATAAAGAAAATATGAAAACTCTAAAAGAAAAAGTAATTCTGGTTACTGGTGCCTCAAGAGGCATAGGAGCAAGTATCGCTCATAAATTAGCATCAGCGGGTGCAAAAGTAATTGTAAACTATGCAGGTGGTAAAGCTGCTGCAGAACAAACCATAAGTGACATTATAAAACAAGGTGGTGATGCTATTGCCATTCAGGCAGACGTAAGTAATACGGCTGCTGTTAAAACTATGTTTGATATTGCCATTAATCATTATGGTCGGATTGATGTTTTGGTGAATAACGCAGGTATCATGATCAATAAATTACTTAAAGATACTACTGACGAAGATTTTGCGCTTCAATTTGACATCAACGTTAAAGGAACTTTCAATACAATGCGTGAAGCAGCTACCCGATTATCTGACAACGGAAGCATCATCAATTTTTCTACTTCTGTGAACCGTATTATGTTGCCTACTTATAGTACTTATGTGGCTACAAAAGCAGCCGTAGAACAATTAACCCGCGTATTTTCTAAAGAAGTTGGTGGCAGAGGTATCAATGTGAACTCGATTTCGCCTGGACCAACCAATACTGAATTATTTACTAAAGGTAAACCTCAGGAAGTTATAGATCGTTTGGCATCTCTTTCTGCTTTTAACCGAATTGGTGAGCCTGACGACATTGCTCAGGTCGTGGCATTCCTTGCAGGAGATGAGGCAAAATGGATCACCGCGCAAAACATCGGTGTTAATGGAGGTATGGCTTAATTTAATCAAAAATATCATGAACAGTTTAAAAAATAAAGTGGCATTAATCACAGGATCAGCAAGAGGTTTAGGTAAAGCTATTGCTGAACGTTACGCAGCCTTAGGCGCAGACGTGGTAATCAATTATTCAAGAGATAAAGCATCGGCTGATGAAGTACTTAGTAATATTAAGGCAATGGGGGTAAGGGTAATTGCGGTGCAGGCAGATGTAAGCAAAGTTGCTGATCTGGAGCGCCTGTTTGATACTGCAAAAAAGGAATTTGGGAAAATTGATATCGTAGTAGCCAACGCCGGAATCGAACTGGTAGAAACACCGGTGGTAGATTTTACTGAGGAGCAGTTTGACAGGTTATTTGCCATCAACACTAAAGGAGCATATTTTACAATGCAACAGGCAGCAAGAAATGTAGAAGACAAAGGACGTATCATTTACATAGCTTCCAGTACTACTGCCTTTCCGGTTCAGGGTATGGCTGTATATGGCGGGAGTAAAACTACACCAAGGTATATGGTTGATATTTTATCTAAAGAGATTGGCCATAGAGGTGTAACTGTAAATACAATCATTCCCTTTGCGGTAGATCATTCGGGCATTTTTGCCGAGCCAGATAGCTATCCTGAATTAAGGAAGCAATTACTGGACAGCTGCCCAATGGGAAGACTTGCCGAGGTGGAAGATGTGGCTAATGCAGCCGAATTCTTCGCCAGCGACCTTTCGTCATTTGTTAATGGCCAGCATTTGTTGGTAAACGGCGGAGCTACCAACTAATGAAATCATTTAAAGTATAAAACCGGGTCATTTTCAGACCCGGTTTTATTATAGATACTGTTTTTGTTTATTAGTCAAAAACTATTATTTGTTGATATTGGGGTTGTTGTTCAGTTCAGTTTGCGGTACAGAGAACAGGTAGTAACTGCTGTTGGGTTTAAAGGCCGAACCATCAGGGAATTTTAAAGTCGTGTGCTGCTTTGCAGAAACCACCTTGCTGCTTCCATCAGGAGTAATCACTGTAACTTGTAGTGGTTTACCATCTGTACCAAGTGCTGGGTTTCTCACTACAGCGGTCTGGGTTCTTAAAATGTCAGAGATCGCAAAACCTTCACCCCATAATTCCTTTCTTCTTTCTATAAGAATTTCAGCAATCACCTGATCTTTGGTTTGAGATCCCAGTACAAACAGATCTGCTTTTCTGGCAGCACGAAGCGAGTTTAGCTGCTCAACTGCTTTTGATAAGTCTGAATTTCTGGCATAGCCCTCTGCTGCAATCAAAGTCATTTCTGATGCACGCATGAATACGATATCACCTGTCTGATCAGCCCTGAACTTAAACTTCTGATAGCGCAAGTAACCTTCTCTGCTTGGCAAACCATCCCATAGGAATAGTTTTGTTCTGATGTCATGACTGTCAAATAACTTTTGAAAGTTAGGATCGGCCATAAAGCTATAGTAATAAGCCGAAGGACTGCTGGTATCCAGAAAATGAAAGCTATAACTCGCTGTACTTTGATCAGGTTGCTGGCCATGTCCCCAGATCCATTCGCTGTTCTTAAGGTCGTTAAAGCCATTGCTGTAATCAGCGTCTGACATATAAGGATAGCTCTTTTTTGCTTCAAGTGCATGCTGTGCCGCCAAATCCCACTTACCCATGTTCAGGTAAGTTCTTGCCAGCAAGCCATTTACTACATCAATGTTGATCTTGTATTTGGTAGTACCTGGGCGCTGGTAAGCTGGAAGTAGTTTTTCTGCCTCAGTAAGGTCTGAGATGATCAGCTGATAAACCTGCTCAACAGTCGACCTTGATTTTCCTTCAGTTGTAGGGCCTGTTGGTTCTGTATAAACAGGAACAGCTTTGGCCTGAGGATTTACCTGGTAATTGAACTGGTAATATGTAACCAGGTTCAAATAACTATTAGCCCTCAATGCATAAGCCTGGCCTTTAATCTGCGCTTTTTTCTCTGCCGTTCCAGTGGAAGCGTCAATTTTACTGATGATGTTATTGGTGTTATTTATCACACGATAAAGAATGGTCCAAAAAGCACCCAGTCTGGTTTGGTTATTAGCCAATGTATATTCATACGCATCACGGTATCCGTATTTTTTGGTGATAATGGCAATATCGTCACCCATTACATCACTG
>NZ_CAMLHF010000032.1 GCF_946479715.1 uncultured Pedobacter sp.
ATAAAAAATAAGTTTCCTTGTCTAACAATAACTTATAAAAGCCATAAAATACAACTAAGTAAATATTGACTTGAAGGATGTAATGTGCCCAGGTCATCTTGGTCTGTTTTTAATTTTGTTAATCATTTTAAGAATTTCATCTACATCACTCAGATCCAGTTTCTCTTCTTTAACAAAGAAAGAGAACATGCTTTCCACTGAATTTTCAAAATAGTTGCCCAGCAGTTTTTCTGTAGCATGACGCTTATATTCTTCCTTGCTAATTAAAGGGAAATACTTATGAGCTTTACCAAAGGCTTCGTGATCAATGAATCCTTTTACCTCCAGAATGCGGATGATTGTAGAAACAGTATTATAAGCCGGTTTAGGCTCTGGCAGGAAATCCATTACGTCTTTAACGAACCCTTTCTCTATCTGCCATAAAATCTGCATAATCTGTTCTTCTGCTTTTGTTAAATCTTTAATTTCCATGAATTATTAGTTTAGTATTTAGTTGTGATTTTAGCTATACGTATACTGCGCAATATTTGTATAACTAAAAACTTAGTATAAACTTAAAACTAATTATTTAGTTTTCAAAATATTTATTGAAGATTTATTTTTGAATCGTATCTTCCTCGGGATATTTACACCCTTTGTTATGATAATAAATAGATTACTCTTTTTCACGTTCCTTCTTTTTCTTAATTCGGCTGTTTTAAAAGCCCAGCAGATTGTTAGGAAAGACACCACAATCAGTAGAATGGTTGATGATGTATCTGCAACTAATTTGGAAAATCTGGTAAGAAAGCTAGTCTCTTTTAATACCCGACATACGTTAAGTGATACTTCCAGTAAAAAAACTGGGATAGGAGCTGCAAGAACATGGATAAAATCAGAGTTTGAAAAATATGGCAAATTGGGAGGAGGCCGGTTACAGGTTTCTTACGATGCATTTACTCAGAAAGCAGATGGGAAGAGAATAATTACCCCTTCAGTGCTCAAAAATGTGGTTGCTGTGTTGCCTGGAACAGATCCGGGTGATAAAAGGATTTTATTAGTTTGTGGCCATTATGATTCAAGAGTTACTGATGTAATGAATATTAAAGATTTTGCTCCGGGTGCTAATGATGATGCTTCAGGTGTGGCAGGTGTATTGGAGATGGCAAGGATAATGAGTAAAGGTCAGTTTAGCAGTACTATAATGTTTGTGGCGATGGTTGGTGAGGAACAGGGACTTTACGGTGCTGCAAACCTTGCGAAAAGAGCAAAAGACGAAGGCTGGAATGTTCATTTGGTAATGAATAATGATATGATCGGCAATTCTTATGGAATGGAAACTGATATTAAAAATAACACAATGGTGAGGGTGTTTAGTGAAGGGGTTCCTTCTGCAGAAACCAAAGAAGAGGCAACTATGCGCCAATCCATCGGTGCAGAAAATGACGGTATGGCAAGACAGGCCTCAAGATACATTAAAGAGGTTGGAGAACGCTATGTAGATAATCTGACTGTGAAATTGGTTTACAGAAGGGACAGGTTTTTAAGAGGAGGAGATCATACACCCTTTTCTTTGCAAGGATTTACTGCGGTAAGAATAACCGAAATGAATGAAGATTTTAACAGACAGCATCAGGATATTAGAACTGAAGGTGGATTTAAATATGGCGATTTGTCGGAATACGTTGACTATGGCTATCTGCAGAAAATAACCCGAATGAATCTGGCTGTACTTTCAAATCTAGCCTCATCGACCGGAGAGCCTGAAGACGTAGTCATGTTAACTTCAGCACTTACTAATAAAACAACGCTAAAATGGAATGCCCCTAAAGGAAAACTTTCGTCGGGATATTACGTGTTGGTGCGTGAAACTACGTCACCAGTTTGGGAAAAAAAGATTTTTGTAAATGATACCTCTGCAACGATTGCTTATTCAAAGGATAACTATTTCTTTGGAGTACAGTCTACTGATGCAGATGGACATGAAAGCTTGATTATTACGCCCAGACCGGGCAGATAAAGAAAATGGCGGACCTAAACCGCCATCTCTTACTATTAACTAAAACTAAACTTATTTTTTGTGGTGTACTAAACAAGGTTTAGTACACCTATATATAGTACCAATCTCTTATTTAGAGAAAGGGTTGCTTACTTTTACCATTTCAGTTTTGGTGGCTGATGAAGATTTCAAAGCAACGTCTTCATTATGGCTATTTGATATACTTGTGGCAAATGTTAAAATCATCATGATGAAAACAGGAACCAGTAAAAGTAAAAATGGCGATACGTTTGCTAACTTTTTCATAATCGTTTTGTTTTGATGAAACAAATAGAATAAATAAAAAAATGCTGCTAAAATCTTTTAGACGAAGTACATATTATCCTAGATAAACGGTTAAATTGAATAGTTTTGTGATTAGTTGTGTTATTTTGCGAGTTGGTAGAAAAAAAATGCCAGTTCGTCGAAAGCGAACTGCTTAAACAAGCAGATTAATTTATTTTGGACCTATGAAATTTTGTTTAGTCATCGTTTAATGAAAAGTAGAAACTCCATTATTATACATCTTCTCTTTTGGCTCTTTATTGTTCTGTTTGTAACTGTATTAGTTATTTACAGTAAAGAACCAGTGTCTCTATATAAGGTTGCCATAAACTTTGGCTTTTCCGGACTGATCAATATTTCTATCTTTTATATTAACTATACACTGTTAATTCCTTTATTGGTAAAAGAGAACAAGAGATATGGTCTTTATATCATATCCATCATTTTACTAATGGTGATGATGAGCTTCATCAAAACCGTTATTGCTACTTTGCATTCCGAGACTATTTTGCAGCATCTTAACAGTAATGGTGTTGCCGAGTATACACCTATTTCTACCTATGCAATTAGTGCATTGTTTATTTCGGGTTTTTTTATAGCTGTTAGTTCGCTGCTTAAATTAGCAATTGACTGGTTTGGGAACGAACATACTCAGCGTAATTTGGAAAGTGAAAAGAAGGAAATGGAGTTACAATTTTTAAAATCGCAATTGAATCCTCACTTTCTGTTTAATTCTTTGAATAACATTTATTCCCTGGCTTATCAGAAATCTGATAAAACTGCTGATGCGATATTAAAGCTATCGGAAATTATGCGCTATATGATCTATGAAAGTAATGACAGTTGGGTTTCTTTGAGTAAAGAAATTGAATATGTGCAAAGCTTTATAGAATTGCAGAAATTGAGATTTAAAGATGGTGCAGCGGTTGAATTTACAATGAATGGAGAAATTGATAACCAGCAGATTGTACCTTTAATACTAATATCCTTTGTTGAGAATGCTTTTAAGCATGGGGTAGCTAATGATCCAAAAAATCCGATTAAGATCAATATTATTGCCAATCAAAAGATATTGCATTTTAGTATAACCAATAAGAAGAATAAATATAATAAGGATGAGATGGGCGGCGTAGGGCTAAACAATGTTGAACGGAGGTTGCAATTACTTTATCCGGATAGGTATAAATTAAATATTGTAAATTCGGCTACCCATTACACCAGTGAGTTAATGCTTGATATATGATGAAGTTAAAATGTATTGCGGTTGATGATGAGCCGTTAGCACTTGATATTATTGAGGACTATGTTTCTAAAGTTCCGTTTCTTGAATTAGTTAAGCGGACTGAAAATGCTATAGAGGCTTTACAGCTTGTTCAGGCTGGAGGCATTGATTTGGTGTTTCTAGATATCCAGATGCCAGAGCTTACAGGTATACAATTCCTTAAAATAGCGAATGGAAAGGCTAATTACATTTTAACAACAGCTTATTCTCAGTATGCGCTTGAAAGCTATGATCTCAATGTGTCTGACTATTTGTTAAAGCCGATTGCATTTGATCGTTTTTATAAAGCTGTGGAAAAGGTGCATAATCAAATGAAGATTGCAGAGCCAGCTCCCGCGCCTCAATCCTTTGTTGCGGCTGCCCCTTTACCAGTTGCGTCGAATCCAATACAGGATTTTATTTTTGTTAAAACAGAACATAAAATCCAGAAGATCCAACTTGACGATATTCTTTATATAGAAGGTTTAAAGGATTACATATCTATTTATACAAAAGCAGAGCGTATCATTACCCTGCAGAATATGAAAAAAATGGATGAGACTTTACCAAAGGGTCAGTTCGTAAGGGTTCATAAATCTTATATCATTTCGCTTGATAAAATAGAGAGTATAGAGCGGAGTCGCATTTCTATTTTCGGGAAGATTATTCCAATTGGAGATACCTATCGTGATGAGTTTTTTAAACACATAGATAACAAGAATATATAAAAGGAATGGCTGCTTATGATGCAGCTATTTGATTTAGTTTGGTTCTTATTGCAGTCTCAGCTTCAAGAGTAACTACTTCAGGATTCCTTCCTTCAGGTTCTATAGGATTTAAAACTGTCCATCGTAAGCGTTCTCCGAAGCTTAAAGGGAAGCTGCCATACTGAACCAGCTTCCATGAGTTTTCTATGGCCACAGGAACTATCAATGCATTTGGTACAACTTTTAACAGGGTTGCAATACCACCTACCTGAAAACTTTTTAGCTTACCGTCTTTTGCGCGTGTACCTTCAGGGAAGATCATAGTAGACCATGTGTTTTCCTTCATCCTTCTGCCCAGTTTTATAATTTCAGAAATAGCTTGCTTACTGTCTTTGCGATCTATGTTTGCACCTCCTCCATATTTCAGATTAAATGAAATGGAAGGGATGCCTTTTGTTAATTCAATTTTAGAAATGAATTTAACATGATACTTTCTGAGGAACCATATTAAACCCGGAATATCATACATACTTTGATGGTTGGCAACAAAGATGATAGGCCTGTTGAGCGGCAGATTCTGGTCGTTTTTAAATGTTATTGAAGAGCCTAAGAATAGGTCACAATAGGTGAGAAAGAAATTTAGTGCATCTACCGAAGTTTTATGGGCTTTATATCCAAATAAACGATAAGAGACCCATTGAATGGGTTGGAATATAACCAGCGTTAAAAAGAAAAACAGATAAAAGATGGGGCTAAAAATATAGCCAAAAAACTTATTCATAGTTTATACGGTAAAGTTGAACAAAATTACTGTATTTTGGTTATAAATGACCTTCCTGTAATAGAATTTTAGTTTTCAGGATAGCAGCCACGCTCATGCTATCGGTAATTTCTCCATTTATAACCATTTGGTAGGCGTCATTAAAAGGGAGCTTTTTAACCACAAGCTGCTCTGTCTCCTCAGGTGAGGAAACTCCAGGAGTTAGACCTTTAGCAACATAAATAATTGCGAGCTCATCGCTTACCGAGTTAGACAAGTGCATCCGCTGAATTTCAATCCATTCTGTAGCCACCAGGCCTGTTTCTTCAATAAGTTCACGTTTGGCGCCATCCAGAGGATTTGCCAAAAGGGCACCACCACCTTCTGGTATCTCCCAGCTGTAGGCTTTTATAGGGTATCTGTATTGTCCAACAAGCCATGTGTTTAAATCTTCATCAAGCGGCAAAATGCCTATAGCGATATTTTTGAAATGGACTTCGCCGTAAATACCTTTGCCGCCTGATGGATTGATAACCTGATGCTCCGTTAAACCGATCCAGTTATTCTCATATATTTTATTGCTCTCCAGGGTCTTCCATGGGTTTGTATTTTCCATGCCCGCAATATACAAATTAACTAAAATGATTCTTCATCAGGTCTGGAGTCCTGTTGATCTTGTTTCTTAGTCTTTTTGAATTTAAAATCGTTGTTGCCAAAGCGATAAGAGTAAGTTAAATTGGCCATGGTTCCTTGCATAAATCTCCTAAAATCTATTGTTGAAGTAACCCCATTAGTGGTCATACTCCATCTTCGTGTACTAAATACATCTCTTATATTTAAGCTTAATGATGATTTTTTGTCTTTGAAATCATATTTAGCACCTGCATCTACACCATACATTGCATTTCTCTTACCTTGAGCCATTACTTCAGGTGCACGGTAATCTCCCCTAATCTGAAGAGATACATTGTAAGGTAAAATGAAGTTATTGGTTAGGTTGGCGTTCCAGCTGAAACCAGAGTTTTCTACAATTCCGAAAGCAGGAACTCCATTAATTTTGCTTTGATATAAGTTTACATTAGTTGTAAAGTTCCAGGCTTTAGCAACATCAACCCGTCCGATTAATTCAAGTCCGCTTGATAGTTGTTTTGTTAAGTTTTGCGGAGTTACAATTGTGATTCCGTTTTCGTCAGGCTCTGTTCTTACTCTTTGTATCACATCATTGGTTTGACGTATATATGCGCTGGAAGTAAATGTTACTTTAGGCCAGAATTTACTATAGCTTAGCTCAAAAGCATGTACATCCTCTGGTTTCAGATTTGGATTACCCTGACGGTAGTTAAGCGGATCGGATACGTCTAGAAATGGGTTGGTGTCCCATCCTCTTGGCCTGTTAACTCTTCTGCTATAGCTAAGCTGTACCTGTTGTTCGCCTTTAAATTTTTGGGTTAAATATACACTCGGATATAACCTTGTATAGGCTACTTTTCCAGGAATATATGCTAACTGATTCAATTTATACATTCCTAAACGAGTATCTAACGTTGCATCTTCTCCTCTTATACCCACCTGATAACCAAAATTCTTAACCTGATTTTGGTAATTAAGGTAAAGGGCATGAACCTGATCCTTGCTGTTAAATTCATTGGTTAGGGCGAAGTTTACTTCGTATTCTCCGGTCAGGTTGTTTAACTGATCAGAGAATGCTGTGTTTTCTGCCAAACGGATTTGACTTCTGTAACCTGCTTCAATTTTCCCGGCCTTACCAATTGGCAAGGTATAATCAGTTTGAACATTGTAACTTCTGTTAAAGCCGGTTCCATCATTTCGCAGAATGCTTGGCAGTGAGCTGGCTGCATCCCCGTCAATATTATAGATGTTTGTGCTGTAGATCTGATCGTTGTCATTTGTGCCTTCAGAGAAACTTAGATTAAAGGTTAATTCTTCTCTTGGTTTTTTAAATTTCTGGTTAAAGTCCAAATTAAGATCATAACTACTCCCAAACCCTTTGTTTGTATTGTTTCTATTGCTTAATTCCAGAGGATTTTTGCCACCGTCAAGCTTATCGATATTCAGGAATTCGTTTCTGTCGTTATCCCTTGAATTGAAGCCCCCTGAAAAACTGATAACACTCTTGTCTGTAATACTATAGTCGATACCTGCTTTTATGTTATGACCTTTATCCTGTGATTTTGAATCGGTGTTTTGATTGGCAAAAATTGTAGGGAAGGGACTATCCAGATAGGTGATATTGCTATATCCACCACCAATGCGGTTACCATAACGATAACCGTAATTTCCGTAAAGGTTTATTTTTTTGTTTTGAAAACTCAGGTTTGTGCTTGCATTATAATTGTCTCGGTTACCGGCACTGAATGCTGCAGAACCATTGAAACCTAGTTTCTTGTTCTTTTTTAATACGATATTGATGATTCCTGATTGTCCCTCTGCATCATATTTTGCAGATGGATTGGTAATCAGCTCAACGCTTTCAATGGAGCTGGCAGGTATAGATTGCAGTATTTGAGCAACGTTTCCGCCGGCTATTAGTGATGGTTTACCATCTATCAGAACCTTTACTCCGGTTGAACCTCTGAGGCTTACATTACCATCAATATCAGATTGAACAGAGGGTACGTTTTGAAGTAAATCGGAAGCGGACCCGCCTTCGCTAACTAAACTTTGATCAACTGCGAAAACTTTTTTATCTATTCCAAGTTGAATGGCGCTTTTTTGAGCAGTGATAGCCACCTCATTTAACACAGTTCCTTTGGCTGGCTTCATTTTGATTGTGCCGAGATTAATTACTTTCTGAGCATCGGAAATAGAAATGGAATCTCTAACCATTGTTTGGTAACCAACATAACTTATTTTGAAGGTAAATACTCCTTTTGGTAGACCATTGATAAGTAAATTACCATTTACATCAGTTTGTGCACCTTTAATAATTGCTTTTGTTTTTCTGTTAAGGATAGTGGCTGTAGCAAATGGTACAGTTTCATTACTTTGCGCATCAACAACTTTGGCTGTAATTTGACCCTCCCCAGTGGTTTGGGCATTAAGTTTTACAGTTGTAATACAAAAGACAATAGCTAAAAACAGTACTTTGCACGTAGAATTCTTCATTCGGATCTTTCTTTTTTATTAGGTTTCTTTAAGGAGGGACAAAGAAACGGAGGGAAAGTTTAATAATACAGGAGTAACTATTTTATTACAGCAAATATGATAAACTACACAAATGTTTTTTCTAACGACGGGATGACCTATCTGCAGTATAGAAGTCTGATCGATGAGCTTTTATTACAACATAAAACTACAGGCCCTGATGATTCTGATGCAATGTTACATTACACTAAAATGAATGTGCAACGAATGAGCAGGGTTGATAAAACTGTAAAATTAAATGAGGATTTCCTGAATGTACTTGACACTGTTAAAAATAAATATCGATTTCTGGTAATTTCTGAAGGATGGTGTGGGGACGCGGCGCAGATTGTCCCTGTTTTTGACAAAATAGCAACCAGCTTTACTGATAAATTTGAACTCAGGTTTGTTTTGAGAGATAAAAATTTGCCATTGATTGATGCACATTTAACCAAGGGCGGCAGGGCCATTCCAGTATTATTAATTCTAGATGAAAAAGGGGATGTTGTTAAGAAATGGGGCCCAAGACCTGATGTTCTGCAGGAGTTATTGGCCGGTTGGAAAAGAGACAGCAGTGATATGATGGAAATCGCCGAAAAACTTCATGGCTGGTATGCAAAGGATAAAACCCAAACTACCCAACAAGAATTAACGGAAATATTTAAGGATTTAACCTAATCTACAGATACTGTTAACCCTTCCTGCTGAAGAATTTTACGGTAAACTTCCATTTCAGTAAAAGAACCTTCCAAAACAGCACATTTACCTTTGTTATGGACTTCCCATGCAATTTTTTCTGCCTGGGTTTCAGAATAGTCCAGGTATTTCATCATGCAATGAATTACATGATCAAAAGTATTTACATCATCGTTCCATAATATTAAGCGGTGAACTGTTTTTAATGAGGTAAGAATCTCTTCTAATGTAAATGTTTCCTCTTTGGTTTCTGTTGACATATTACAAAAATAAGCTTATTTCAAAATAATGTTGCAGTTAAAGTTATTTTTGCTTAAAATTTGTACTAAACTCAAATATAATGCAGCGTTCAAAGATTGCCGGTATTGGCTACTATGTGCCCAAAAATGTTTATTCTAATGACGATTTATCTCGTTTTATGGATACAAACGATGAATGGATACAAGAACGTACCGGAATAAAAGAACGTCGTTTTGCGGATAGGCTTGAAGAAACAACTACAACGATGGGGGTTGAGGCTGCCAAAATTGCCATCGAACGTGCCGGCATTACTGCACAGGATGTTGACTTCATCATTTTTGCCACACTTAGTCCTGATTATTATTTTCCAGGTTGTGGGGTTCTGCTGCAGCGCGAAATGAAAATGAAAGAAATAGGTGCCCTTGATATCCGAAATCAATGTTCCGGATTTGTTTATGCACTATCTGTAGCAGACCAGTTTATAAAAACAGGCATGTATAAAAACATACTTGTTGTGGGTAGCGAGAAGCATTCATTTGCGATGGATTTTGAAACAAGGAGCAGAAATGTTTCTGTTATATTTGGCGACGGGGCAGGGGCAGTTGTTTTACAACCTACTCAGAAAGAGAACCAAGGTATATTAAGTACACATTTACATAGCGATGGTGCTGATGCAGAGATTTTGGCAATGTATTATCCAGGTGCTTCGGCAAATAAATGGCTTAAGGATAAACCAGGATATCCTGATCAGGAACTTGGGGGTTTATTCATGACCGCAGAACAGTTGGAAAGCGGTGCTGCATTGCCTTATATGGATGGCCCTGCTGTATTTAAAAAAGCAGTGGTGAAATTCCCGGAAGTAATAAAAGAAGCATTAAACGCCAATAATCTTACGGAGAAAGATATTGATATGTTGATTCCTCATCAGGCCAACCTAAGAATAAGCCAATATGTACAGCAATTACTGGGCTTAAGTGACAACAAGGTGTTTAATAATATTCAGAAATACGGAAATACTACAGCAGCCTCAGTTCCCATTGCACTTTGTGAGGCATGGGAGGAGGGTAAGATTAAAGATGGTGATCTTGTTTGCCTTGCAGCTTTTGGTTCTGGTTTTACCTGGGCAAGTGCTTTAATCAGGTGGTAGGCGTGATAAAGGCTAACTTCCCTTTGCTGATCTTGTCATTTGCTCAAAGGCATCCCACATCTCATTCGGAATGGCTTCGAGACCATTAAACTGACCAGCCCCTTGTAACCACTCACCACCATCAATGGTAATTACTTCTCCGTTGATATAGCCTGCAAAGTCACTGATTAGAAATGCTGCTAAATTAGCGAGTTCCTGATGCTCACCTACGCGTTTCAAAGGAACCCTGTTCTTGAAATCGAATTTCTCTGCCAGATCGCCAGGCAATAGTCGTTCCCATGCACCTTTAGTGGGAAAGGGGCCAGGAGCAATAGCATTTGTTCGGATACCATACTTACCCCATTCAACGGCTAAAGAGCGTGTCATGGCCAACACACCGCCTTTAGCGCATGCAGAAGGTACTACGTATGCAGAGCCTGTAAAAGCATAGGTGGTAACAATGTTTAAAACACTTGCGGTTTGTTTTTCTTTTATCCAATGTTTGCCAAAAGCAAGGGTGCAATTTACTGAGCCCTTCAAAACAATGTCTATTACCGAAGAAAAGGCATTAGCTGATAAGCGTTCTGTTGGGGAAATGAAATTACCAGCGGCATTGTTAAGCAGTGCATCAACTTTTCCAAAGGCATTTAAAGTCTCGGCCAATACATGCTCCACTTGTTCATATTCCCTGACATCACAGGCTACTGCAAGTACTTTTCCGCCAGTTTCTTTCTCCATCTCTAAAGCTGTTTGCTGGAGCACCTCAAGCTTACGACTTGTGATAACCAGATTTGCACCTAATTTGAGAAAATAGGTGCCCATGGCTTTTCCTAAACCGGTACCACCACCGGTAACTACAATTGTTTTTCCTTTTAAGGCATCGTCTCTTAACATTGGCTGATTGAACATGGCTTATTTCTTTTGCAGGTTATCTATAATTGTTTTTAAAATGCTACGGGTTGCAGGGGCCCACCATTGTTTTAACATTACTTGCAATGCTTCACTTTGATCCGCACTGGTTGCTGTAATTAAATCTTTTCTAATGTTGAGCTTACTCTGTTCCCAGGTGTTACGCTCCATAGCCATGTATTTTCTGATCTTTCTCTCGGCAGCTGTGAGGATACTGGCCGGATTTACAATCTCGTCGACCAAACCAACCTGCAAGGCCTCTTCAGGGGTAAATAGTTTCCCTTCTAAAAGACTTCTGGTGGCATTAGCCTGTCCAATCCAGAATGAGTACAGCTTAAAAATGCTGTTAGGTACAATTATGCCTACCGGAACTTCATTTAGTCCGATAATGTATTTGCCTTCGGCCATTATTCTATAATCGCAAGCCAGGGCTATAACGCATCCGCCGGCAGGGCTATGCCCATTTATGGCAGCAATTAATGGTTTTTTAAATGAAGTTATTGTTGCTGTAAAATTCAAAAACAGGTGCCAGAAAGATTCAGCTTCTTGTTCTGAATAGTTGTATAATTCTATAAGGTCTAACCCGGCAGAGAAGAAATGTTCTTTACCGGTAATAATTACACCTGCAATATTGGGATCACCCGCTATGTTTATGAGTATGTCATTTAACTCCGTGATCATTTCGCGGTTAAGTGCGTTAGATTTACCTCTATCGAGCGTAATAATGCTTAGGTGATCTTTTATGGTGACTCTAATTGTATTCATTTATATTTATTTTACTTCATAGGTGTAAACTGTACGCGCTAAATTCCCAAGCATATCCATACCCTCTATAACGATTCTGTAGGTTCCGGGTTCATCTGAATTGAAATAGTTGAACGCTGCTTTTCCACTTTCATTTGTTACAATATTAGGATTCCAGTAAATTGTCGTCCTGTAGTCTGGTCTGTTATCAGGAGCATCGTATTTTGGAGAATAGAATTCTCTTGGTGTATAATATCCTTTGGGAGAGAAAGGAATGATGCCTGGTGTAAATGTAGATGCGCTGGAATAACCGCCCCCACGTTTAGTGGTAATAACTAATACACCACCACCCCCCCGGCTACCATAAATTGCAGTATTGCCAACTGATTTTAATACTTCAATCGTCTCAACATCCATCGGGTTAATATTGTCCAGAAAATCACCTTCCATTTGCATACCATCTAAAACTATTGACATTGGCGCACCATTGTTTCTCATTAAATATGGAGTTCCATTTCTAATAATCAAGCCAGCAACACGACCTTGTAAACATTGCGACAATACTTGGCAGGTTTGAAGCTGATCAGCGGTTATAATAGCATCGGCGTTACCAGCACCATTTAGATTTGAGGAATTCTTGGCCGGATTCTTTTTCTCTACAATATTCACCTCTTTTAACAAAATTGTACGTTCCAGTATTCCACGTTTAGTTAAATCGTCAAAATAGTTTTCACTTTGTTTCAGATATCCTGATAAGGCCTCATTAACATTCACCTCTACGTCGCCTGTATTTTTGTTTTTAGTAACCACCTGCCCTGATACAACATCAAGAACTATATCTACACTCTTTTTGTTTTTTGAGGTTCTGGCTTGTACAATGAATTTAGTACTGTCATTAAAGATCAGGTTGTCGAAATTGAAACGTCCTTGGGCATCAGATAATGTATCAATAGCGAACAATCCTCCGGAGGAAGAGAAAAGTGATACCTTGGAGTTTGGTAAAGGTTTGCCACCATAACTTGTAACTACCCCACTAATTTTTAATGACTTTTCTGGTTCATAACGGATATTAGGGCCTGCATTATTAATTATATTTTTCCATAATATTCTTCTCCATCCCTGGGTTATCATTAGGTTATCTAAATCCTGCTGTGTTTTTTGATCATCGTGTAAAAAATAGTAGTTAGGTTTTTCTATGTAACCAATAAGATCTGAAGTAAGTAGCAGGGTCGTAAAAATGTTGCTTTCATTTTCTTCGTCAGGCTTTACCGATGTAGTGTTTGTAACGGCTATAGAAAAACTTGCCTGTGCAGGCTTTTCTGCAAAGTCGGCCTGAAGGTTTACATTAACCTTTTCCTTTCTTGCATAGCTCTCTTTTGCGGTGGAAACCTTTGTTGTTATCCTGTCCTTAACATTATTTACAAAAACAAGGCGTTCTGCAACAGGAGTGTTCTGAGCAGAGAACAAAGTGAGCTGAATTATGCCTGAAGGCAAATCTTTTTTAGGGATTGAGGTGGTTATAATTTGTTTTTGAGAAGCAGCTTTGGATATGAAATAAACATTTCCATTGTTTTGTGCGACCAGTTTTAGTTCACCATTTCCTATTAGATCGGGACTCAATAAAACTTTAGCAACAACATTTTCCGTATTGCTGTTTACTGTAATGATATAACCACTTGGCAATACTCTGGGTAGATTTATCGTGCTTTCAGACCCGTCTTTATATTTTACTTTAGCAGCATAAGTTTTTCCGGGCTGTGGATTGAGTATAAAACTGCCAATTCCTAAGTGCTGTGTGCTAAATTGAGTAACTTCCTGACCATCGTTGTCTATTATTGACCCTGTTACATCTTCGCCCAATCCAGAAGCATTTACAGCTTTGATTCCAATTTTATTAGGTAGGCTTTCCACAAGGTTTCCGCTTTCCGGGAAGAACTGAACATCTATTGCATTTGATGTTGCTTTAACCGGAATTTCTTTGATTATCTTTTTCTTATCCGGAAGCGTTAGCGTAGCTATAATTTTTCCGGATTTGTATAAAGATGGCTGAGTATTTAAGAAACTGATGTTTACCTCTCCCTGTTCATTGGTTACTGCTTTTCCTTTTGCCAGGGTTCTGAAATTTAACTGGACCTCGTATGAGACATCATTTTGTGTATATGGAACACCTTTTTTATCAGTAAACTTAATGCTGGCGTCTACTTTTTCTGCAGCATTTTGCTTGCTAAAAGCATAGCTGGTATTTGCAAAAACATTATTAGCCCATGAATTGCCAATTTTTATGGTTTTATCAAAAAAGAATTCTGTTCCCGCATTTTTCATCCATTGGGTATATGCCCTTATGCGGTAGTTACCCTCTGTAAAGGAGTCAGGAAGTTTAAAATCGCCCCAGGTAAATCCCGAAATTACGGGTAGTTTAATCTGCTTTTTAACTGAATCTTTTTCGCTGATCAATTCAACATATAATGCATTGCTAATTGTTGACGGTTTTCCTGTTTGAGCATTTACAACGTAAGCTTTAAACCAAATATCATCGCCTATGGCATAATAAGGCTTGTCAAGATGCAGGTGCACTTTTTCCTGCGGATATTTTTCAATATATGCTTCAAGTTTCTTTATCAATGCACTAAAGGGATCGTCATCTGCTTTGTAAGCAAAAGTTATAAGTATCCCAAAGCATAGTAACAAAGGCAGAATTAGCTTACGTTTCATAAATAAGAACCTTAACAAATAAAGCCTCAATATACGAAATATTAACTTTAGAACTTATTCTTCCACATCATGCTTTCTACAGGTTTTGTGGTTTTGTTGTTGTATTTAGCATTGGTTTTCGTGTTATACATAGTTTGTATATCACCCTGAACCATAAAGTAAATTAATTGACCAATAGGCATGCCGGCGTATATTCTTACAGGTTGTGCGCATGAAATTTCTAATGTCCATGTATTGCAAAAACCAACATCACCTTTACCCGCGGTTGCGTGGATGTCTATTCCTAATCTGCCGGTACTTGATTTTCCTTCAAGAAAAGGAATGTGGGCATGAGTTTCGGTATATTCTAAAGTAACACCTAAATACAGTGTGCCCGGATGTAGCACATATCCTTCTTTTGGAATTTCGAAATGATCTATTTTATTGTGCGCTTTGGCATCAAGAACTCGGTCTTTATAGGTAGCCAGATACTTGCCCAAATGAACATCATATGAGTTTGTGCCAAGGCATTCGGGGTTAAAAGGCTCTATTATAATGGTTCCCTTATCTATTTCTTCCAGTATTCGTTTGTCGGACAGTATCATTTTCTCTAGTATTTGGACGAAATTATGATTAATTTAAGATACTTTTGCTTAGTTTTTCTAAAATAGAGATGCCTGTAGTTTTTAATAAAAATATTGACGAGGACACCATACTTGCTGTATGGAAAATCGAAGAAACTGAAGAGCAGCTGCTTTCGGGTTTACAACTGAAGCAGCATGAGCTTGATGTGATTTCATCGTTAAATAATGGAAAGCGGTTGCTTCACTGGTTAAGCACAAGAGTGCTGTTAAGAACAATGCTTAATACTTCTGAGTATATCGACTGTCGCATGGATGAGCACGGCAAGCCATATCTTCCTAATCTTGGATACCATATTTCTTTAAGTCATTCTTACGATTACGCATCAGTAATTGTTGGTAAGACAAAGAAGGTGGGGGTTGATATTGAACTTATTAAACACAAAATAAAGAGCATAAGGAATAAGTTTCTGTCTGACTCGGAACTTGCCCAAAAACAAATTGGCGATAACACTAATGGATTATATGTGTGCTGGTGTGCAAAAGAAGCTATCTATAAATGGAATGGAAGAAAGGGGCTGGAGTTTAAACGCGACATTCATATCAAACCCTTCAAACTTAAAGATGAAGGAAGCCTTAAGGCTCTTGTTGATCTTCCTGAAGGAACTCTGGAGCTTACTGTCCACTATTTTAAAACCAACGATGGCTATATGTTAGGCTATGTGGTAGCTTAACTCTTCATAAAATGAATAAGAAAGTTGAATTTATAGACTGGGGTCTTGTTGATTATCAGGATGCATGGAATAAACAGGAAGTTTTGTTCGATCAAAGCGTAGCTTTGAAAACACAAAACCGAACAAATAATACCAATTTGGAAACTCCTAATTTTCTGGTGTTTTGTGAGCACCCTCACGTATATACTTTAGGGAAAAGCGGCCACCCGGAAAATTTATTGCTTAATGAACAAGGTTTATTAGAAAAAGGGGCTACATATTATAAAATTAATCGTGGTGGTGATATAACATATCATGGACCCGGGCAAATAGTGGGTTATCCAATTCTTGATCTGGATAATTTTTTTACCGATATCCATCTTTATTTAAGAACACTTGAAGAAGCGGTTATTTTAACCTTGAATGATTACGGAATTACATCGGGCCGGTATCCAGGTTATACAGGGGTATGGTTGGATGCCGATAATGAGAAAGCACGCAAAATATGTGCATTGGGTGTAAGGTGCAGCAGGTGGGTAACCATGCATGGCTTTGCATTTAATGTAAATACAGATCTTGGTTACTTTAAAAATATTGTTCCTTGTGGTATAGACGACAAGGATGTAACTTCGATGCAACGTGAATTAGGCTATCCGGTAGATATTGAAGAGGTTAAAGGTAAACTGAAAAATCATATTGCCAGTCTGTTTGATATGACGCTCATCTGATTCCTGTTTGAAAAAAGAGACTTGAGATTTTGATTTTTTGACATAAAGATTATCTTTATATATAAATTAAAACTCAAAAACCTATGGACTACAATTCAGAGTACTCTTCAGCAGCCGCCGCCGGATTAGGCGCCGGAACTGTTTTCTTTTGTTTAATCGTGCTAGTTATTGTCTATGCCGGATTATGGAAAACATTCGTTAAAGCCGGAAAACCAGGATGGGCGGCTATAATACCAATTTACAATTTAATTGTC
The DNA here is from genome assembly GCF_946479715.1 of uncultured Pedobacter sp. Next base: position 16,857 of record NZ_CAMLHF010000032.1, read on the forward strand.
CTTATTGAAATTGTTGGTAAACCGACAATATGGATACTTTGGCTATTGATCCCATGTGTAAACATTGTATTTAGTGTTTGGTTAATGAATCTGTTAAGTAAAAGTTTCGGAAAAACAGAAGGCTTTACCGTCGGACTTATTATTTTGCCAATTGTCTTCTATCCAATATTGGGCTTTGGTGATGCTAAATATTTGGGCCCATCTGCTGCGGAAGCACAAAATGGCTTTAATAATCCTAACAATCCTTTTGGTAACAACAATCCGTTCAATGATCCATTCAACAAACCTCCTACCACCCCTGGAATTTAATTGTTAGTATTTATAACATATATCTTATCCGCCTGGTCTTCTTTTTTAGACAAGGCGGATATTTTTTTGCTACCATGTCCATTTAAGTATCTCTTTAAAATAGACTGTCCGGGGTGTGGATTTCAACGCTCCCTAATATTTCTCTTAAAAGGGGATTGGAAAAAGAGTTTTGATATGTATCCTCCTACAGTTCCTCTTCTCATTACTTTTATTGTGGGGTTATCGGCTAATTATTGGTTTGGTAAAAGGAGCGATAAGTTAATTAAGACACTATATCTAATTACAGGGTCAATTGTGTTAATCAATTATGTTTATAAAATGTGGATACCTCATCCGCACTAGTAAAATTTCTCAAATCCGTATCTCTTGTTATTCCGTAAATGTCAAATATGAGATATTCGATGTTAATTCTATCATTATTACTGATATTAGCCTGTAAGAAAGGAGAAGTAAAGTCGATGGTAAATGATAGCACTACAGATACCGTTGTGAAACCAGCAGACACTATTACTAAGCCCGTAGATACAGTAGTAACACCTATAGATACCATAATTGTTAAACCAACAGATCCAAATATGGGTAAGCAGTTAAATTATCTTGCTCTTGGCGATTCCTATACCATAGGAGAATCGGTAGAACGGTATGAGAATTTCCCAAATCAACTGGCAAATGAACTCACAAAAAAGGGCCTTATTATAAACCCGCCGACCATAGTTGCCAGAACAGGTTGGACAACCAGCGAATTGCAGTCTGGAATCAAAGACTCTGGGGCGCCTGAGCATAAATTTGATATTGTTACTTTACTAATTGGTGTAAATAATCAATATAGAGGTGAATCAAAAGATGTTTACCGGAAGGAGTTTAAAGAGCTCCTGCAAACCGCTATTAATTTCACAAAAGACAAAAAATCGCATGTTTTTGTGATATCAATTCCCGATTGGGGAGCTACAACGCATGGCCAGCAAAGCGGACGTGATCCACAAGTCATAGCTATGGAAATAGATGCTTTTAATGTAATAAACAAAGAAGAAACATTGGCTGCGGGTTTGAATTATTCCAACATTACACCATTTTCCAGATTAGCACTGTCAGACAAAACCTTGGTTGCCGGAGATGGCCTGCATCCCTCAGGAAAGATGTATGCCGGATGGGTTGCAAATGTAGCTCCGTTAGTATTGACGAATTTGAAGTAATTATTACCTAATCTGTCTTTGAAGTAATATGTCTGTAGTCTTTAATTACCGTTTTTAAGAAATCTAATTCGTTCATTCCCTCTGGTACTTTAATAGAAAGATGTGTTGAGATTCTTTCTGCCATTGTGTAAATTAAATCGGCATTATTTGTTCTGTAAAAAGTACTTATAACTTCGTGGATTAGCTCTGCATCTCTATCTGTAAGTTGATCAGCATAGGCAAAAACGGGGGTGTACTCTTCTTCTACCGGATGAAAAGCAATGTGGTCAAAGCCCGTACGTGCAACTGTTTTTATAAGGGTAGTGCCGGCTACTATATCGCCAATTCTTTGTTTATTTTCTGTTACAGCCACACAGATTAACCCACCTACCTGAGCGGTTAAAGCGAAATCTACCAGCCTAAACAACCAGCGAATAAAATACTGGCCTAAACTTGCCTGTCCGCCGTTTAGGCTAATTACTTTTATCTTTAGTAACTTCTTTCCTATACTTTGTCCGTTCATAAAAATCTCAGAAATGAGGTCATAAAAAACAAAACAAGCACCATAAACTGACCATATGGAAATGATAAGGATGTTTGATTGTGTAGTTCCGGTAAGTGCAGTTAATACCATAAGCAGAATTCCTACTATTATAAAAGCTCCCAGATCAATTAATCTTGCAGCTACCCGTTCTCCTAGTCCTGCGACCGGATAATCAATAGCTACATGCTGACTTGTGTTTACCTGTATTGTTTCCATATAAACTCAAACTTAGATAAAATTTAAAACAAAGAAATGTTCAGGAGAATTAAAATAATGATAATGAATTTTTCTTGTAAAAATCTTTTTTATGCTATTTTACATGAAAATTAAAGCCCTCGCAAAAACCTATGAGAGAATCGTTGTTCGTTAAACAGAATTCCAGTAAATGGAAATCGTATGAGCAAATGAGTGCAGCCACGCCTGATGAGCTGGCTGATAGGTTTGTTGACATTACTAATGACCTCGCTTACGCCAAAACATTTTATCCAAAATCAAAAACAACAGAATATTTAAACGGGATTGCTGCATTGTTGCACCAGTCTATTTATAAAAATAAAAAAGAAAACAGCAATACCTTTATTGAATTCTGGAAGTTTGAGTTGCCTGTCCTTTTTTATACTTATCGCAGGCAGTTGCTGTATGCACTGATATTTTTTGTAATCTCCAGCTTAATAGGAATACTATCTGCAAAATATGATGACTCTTTCTTAAGGTTAATACTTGGTGATGGATATGTAAATATGACTAATGAGAATATTGCTAAAGGAGATCCATTTGGGGTTTATAAAAGGCAAGGTGAGTTCAGCATGTTTTTTATGATTGCTGCCAACAATATCTATGTTTCCTTATTGATGTTCGTAAGCGGAATATTCTTCTCGATTGGGCCCGTATTCTTTATTTTAAGGAATGGAATAATGCTTGGCTCATTCGAATATTATTTCTTTAGTAAAGGATTAGGAATGGAATCTATACTGGTTATATGGATTCACGGGACTTTAGAAATATCAGCTATTATAATAGCCGGTGGTGCAGGTTTGGTTTTGGGGCATGGTTTATTGTTTCCTAAAACCTATACACGTCTTCAGGCATTTATAAAGAGCGCAAAAGACGGAACCAAGATAGCTTTGGGAATATTACTTATAATTGTAGTGGCTGCAATATTTGAAAGTTTTGTTACCAGGCACACCAATATGCCTGTTTGGTTAAGTGTCTCCATTCTTGGGGCATCATTTTTATTTATGGTTTGGTATGTAGTATTGTATCCTGTCCAACTTATTAAACGCACTCAAAATATAAACAATGTCTGATAAATTAGAATTTAGAAAACTCAGAGAGTTTGGAGAGATCATTAATGATATGTTCCAGTTCATAAAACAGAACTTTAAACCATTAATGAAAACGTATATTTATTTATGCGGGTTTTTTGTACTTGCAGGGATGTTGGCTGCAATAATGTATCAGGTAGGATTACAAAAGATCGGTTTCGGCTATGGTGGCAATCAGGCGAATACCAACCCTTTCAACAGATTTGGTCAGTTGTTCTCATTCAATTATTTCGTTGTGATTATATTTTCTGTATTAAACTATACCGCCATAGTTGTTTCAACCTTAAGTTTTATTGCGTTATATGTTCAAAAAGGAAACCAGGCACCATCGGTAGAAGAAGTTTGGGCATATTTCAAATATTATTTTCTTCGCGTATTTGGAAGTAGTATTGCAATAAGTATATTTCTGATTGTTTGTCTTTTGTTTTGTGGTTTGCCATTTTTCTATGTATTTCCGGCAATGTCTCTTTTCTATTCTGTAATGGTGCTTGAGAACGGGAGTTTTGAATATTCATTTAGCCGATCTTTCAAGCTGTTAAAAGATCAATGGTGGGTAACTGCGGGAGCGATATTAGTAATATGGATAATTACTTATGCATGCATGTCTATGGCTTCTATGCCAGCTATAATACTTACCATGGTTTCTGCATTTACAAAAGCATCTGGCGGTATGAGTACTTTGATCATTGTTGTCTCTACAGTTATTCAATATGTATGTCAGGTGTTTATGGTCTTGCCTGTAATAGGTGTGACACTTTGTTATTTTAATCTGGTAGAACGTTTGGATAATACCGGATTATTGGAAAGGATAAATCAACTTGGAAAGTCCGAAACAGATTCGAATTCTACCCCTGAGGATTATTAGTATGCGTTTACTCCTCTTCATTTTTCTTTTTTTTGGAGTATTACAGGCTCAGGCCGATGTAGGAAAGCCTGATTCTGTTGTAGGAAAAACGGCCATTAGGTTGGATACTACTAAAGTTGATCTGCGTAAGTTTGATAAAAACAAACTGGAAGCACATAGTAAAGGAACAGATTTTATTTATGATGATGTACCTGCACCAAATCTTAGTCTATTGGACAGGTTTTGGCGATGGGTTTGGCACTTGATAGGCCAGGTTTTAAGCAATAAGGTGTCTGGTGGTTTAATAAAGTATTTAATAATTATTGCACTGGTTGGACTGGTGGTTTTCATTGTCCTAAAAATTATCGGAGCTGACCTGAAGATATTTTCCCGTAAGTCTCAAATAGTAGAGGTGCCCTATAGTGAGTCTGATGATAACATTCATGAAATTAATTTTAATGAGGAAATAGAAAAGGCAATAGGGAATACTAATTACAGATTAGCTGTCAGGCTTTTGTATTTGCGGACACTTAAGAAATTGAGCGATAAAAACCTGATTCATTGGCTCCCTGAAAAAACAAATCAAACGTATATCAGCGAGATTAATGATTCGGATAAGAAGAAAGAATTTAGCAATCTTACTTATCAATTTGAATATGTTTGGTACGGTGAGTTTTTTATTGACAAAGAGAATTTCAATGCCATTAAAGATACTTTTGAACGGTTTAATCTGCATAGCTCATGAAGGGATTAAGAAGATATCTTATTATGAGTGCCGTACTGTTGGTTGGTTATCTGCTTGCCCAGTATTATAAACCCAAACCAACAAACTGGACGCCCAGCTATTTAAAAGAAGATAAGATACCTTATGGCACGTACATTCTGTTTCATGAAATACATGATTTATTTCCCAAAAGAGATGTGCGGATAATCAGAGATCCTATATATAATACTTTAAAGGATAAGAAGTTTAGTAATACCAACTATCTTTTTATTGCTCATTCAATGGAACTTGATAAGCTGGATTTTAAAGAACTTATCAGCTTTGTAAAAGACGGGAATAATGCATTTCTTGCCGCCTTTGATTTTGGTAAAACTTTAAGTGATACGCTTAAGTTTGATATAGGGTCGTCGTATAACTATTCAACAGAAAAATCTACCGGAATTAATTTCACCAATCCGAAGTTAAAAACGAAATACCATTATGCATTCGGAAAGCAAATTGCCGAACAGTACTTTAGTAGAATTGATACTTCCAGGATAACGGTACTTGGCCAAAATGAGAATGGGAAGCCAAACTTTATTAAATACAGTTTTGGTAAAGGAAGCATATATATATTACCAAATCCTCAACTATTTACTAATTACAGCCTGATAAATCCTTTGGGAGCAGATTATGCAGCAAAAGCTTTATCATATCTTCCTTCCTCGGCAAGTTTAATGTGGGATGAACACAATACTCGTGGTAATATTGATGATTCGGCTGTTTTGCGGGTGATTTTCAGGAATGAATCACTGCGATGGGCATACTATATTGCATTGGTAGGGTTGATCATCTTTGTTTTATTTGAGATGAAGCGTCGGCAACGAATCATTCCTGTAATAGAACCCTTAAAAAACTCATCCTTAGATTTTGTTAAGGTTGTTGGAAAAGTATACTATCAGCAACGGGACAATGGAGATATTGCAAGAAAGAAGATAAGCTACTTTCTTGAGCATATCCGTATTACTTATAACCTGAAAACAACATCACTGGATAAAGAATTAGAAGAGGCTTTAATTATCAGGTCAGGAGTGCCTCAGGAAACAATTGACCAACTGTTCAGCGTTGTAAATGTGATAAATAACAATCAGTATGTTGATGATAACTCACTGATCAACCTTAATAAACTAATTGAAAGATTTTATAAACAAGCTCAATAAACTATGGAACCGGAAATTTTTAATGAAAGAACCGACTTAACTGAACTTAATCAGGCTGTTGATCAGATAAGACAAACACTGAGCAGTATTATCATTGGGCAGAAGGACACAATAGATTTTCTCATTGCGGCCCTACTTGCCGATGGCCATGTATTGCTCGAAGGGGTTCCTGGTGTGGCTAAAACATTAAGTGCTAAACTTGTTGCCAAGAGCATTGATGCTTCGTTTTCACGAATTCAGTTCACTCCAGATTTAATGCCTTCTGATGTATTGGGAACATCCGTATTTGACCCCAGGTCTTCGTCTTTTGAATATAGAAAAGGACCCATATTTGGACATATCATATTGGTAGACGAGATTAATCGTGCCCCTGCAAAAACTCAGTCAGCTTTGTTTGAAGTGATGGAAGAACGACAAATAACTGTAGATGGACATACTTATCAAATGGATGAGCCTTTTATGGTGTTGGCTACCCAAAATCCAATAGAGCAGGAAGGGACTTATAGATTGCCCGAAGCTCAGCTAGATAGGTTTTTATTTAAAATAGAAGTAAAATACCCTACCCTGGAAGAAGAGATAGTTATCCTTCAAAATCAACATCAGCAAAAGCTTGAGGTAGAAATAAATGCAGTTAAAGCGGTTCTGAGTATTGATAAGATCAGGAAATGCAGGGCAATAATTAAGGCCTTGCATGTTGAACCCAAACTAATAGAATATGCAGCAAGGATAACCCATGAAACAAGGAATAATAAATCTCTTTATCTGGGTGCTTCACCTCGTGCATCCTTAGCAATGATCAATAGCGCTAAAGCCATTGCAGCAATGCAGGGTCGTGATTTTGTTACGCCAGAGGATATCATAAAAGTGGCAGTACCTGTTCTTGCACACAGAATTATGCTGACACCGGATAAGGAAATGGAAGGACTTACCCCTGCAGATGTAGTTGGTCAAATTATTCAAAAATTAGAGATCCCAAGGTAAAACCTAAGCTGTTGAAGAACTTATTTAAGACATACTATAAAGACCTGTTTTTAGGTAAAAGGCTGTTTGCAGGGATCGGGCTTTGTGCTACTTTGTTCCTGTTTTCTTTCTTTTTGCCGTGGCTTGGTGATATTCCATTTATAGCTTTTTGGACGCTGATCGCATTGGTTATTATAGATATCCTTATGCTTTATCGGCAAGACAGGGGCTTCTTTTTAAGACGGGATATTCCAGAAAGATTAAGTAATGGCGATGAAAATGAAGTCAATATTTATATCGAGAGCTTTTATCCTTTTGCAACTAAAGTTGGTATTATTGATGAAATTCCTTTACAATTTCAGAAAAGAGACATCTGGTTTGCAAGTAATTTAAAACCCCGTGAACATAAAACAATCAATTATACTTTAAGGCCGACTAAAAGAGGTGAGTATGTGTTCGGTTTGGTTCGTTTGTATGTTAGTTCGCCGTTAGGCTTAGTTGTAAGAAGGTTTAACTTTGGACAAGAAACAACAGTGCCTGTTTATCCTTCCTTTCTGCAATTAAGAAGATATGAATTGATGGCCATATCAAACAGACTAAATGAAATTGGAATTAAAAAAATAAGAAGGATAGGTCATAGCCTGGAGTTTGATCAGGTAAAGAGTTATGTGCAGGGCGATGATTACAGAACTGTTAACTGGAAAGCAACAGCCCGGAAAGGGGAGTTGATGGTGAATTCTTTCACGGACGAAAAAGCCCAGCATGTGTATTGTGTAATTGACAAATCAAGGGTCATGAAAATGCCTTTTGAGGGCTTAAGCCTGTTGGACTATGCCATTAATGCAAGCCTGGTTCTTTCTAATGTGGCTTTGTTAAAGGAAGATAAAGCGGGCTTAATAACGATAGCTGAAAAGACAGGAAGTATTGTGCCCGCTGATAGAAAACCTGCTCAGCTTGGTAAGATTATGAGCGTTTTGTATAAAGAAAAAACAAGATATCTTGAAATGAACATGGAAGCGCTTTATACAAGCATCCGAAGTGTTTTAAAGCAGCGTAGTTTGGTAGTTTTCTTTACAAATTTTGAAAGCATGTCTGCATTAAACCGACAGCTGCCATTTTTGAAGCGTATTGCTAAATTCCATTTGCTGCTTATTGTGTTTTTTGAAAACACCGAACTCAAATCTCTTACCGAAGAGGAAGTAAAAGACGTAGAAGGAATTTACATTAAAACCATTGCCAGCAAATTTGCTTATGAGAAAAAGTTGATCGTAAAGGAACTTGCCAAACATGGAATCTTAAGCATTCTTACTCCACCGGAAAAGCTGACTATTAATGTGATTAACAGATACCTTTCTATTAAAGCACAACAGAAAATCTAATAAGATTTTAGCACTCTGGCAAACTTATTGGGATATTGGTAGCTAAACCGCCATCAGATGTTTCCTTGTATTTCGAATTCATATCTAATGCAGTTTCCCACATCGTATTAACAACGGCGTCTAAACTTACCTTGGCTTTGTCCGGATTACTTTGCAATGCAAGCTGGCTTGCGGTAATTGCTTTAATAGCACCCATCGTATTCCTTTCTATACAAGGTATTTGAACTAAACCACCAATAGGGTCGCAGGTAAGCCCTAAGTGATGCTCCATGGCTATTTCGGCAGCCATTAAAACCTGTCTCTGGGAGCCTCCTAAACACTCAGTAAGCGCAGCAGCTGCCATTGCTGAAGATACTCCGATTTCGGCCTGACATCCGCCCATAGCAGCAGATATAGTCGCTCCCTTTTTGAAGATACTGCCTACTTCAGATGCGCAAGCAATGAACTGTGTAATTTTTTCTTCATCAAAACCATCACAAAATGTTATAAAGTATTGTAATACCGCTGGTATAACTCCAGCCGCGCCATTGGTTGGTGCCGTTACCACCCTGCCAAATGAAGCATTTTCTTCATTAACAGCCAGTGCAAAACAACTCACCCAGTCAAGCGTGTAATTAAATCCATTTCCACCTGCTCTAATAGCCATTACCCAACTTTCATAGTTAGTGTAAACACTATTGCACATCAGCTTTTTATTAAGCGCTGCGGCCCTTCTGGCCACGTTTAATCCTCCCGGTAAAAATCCAGAGGTATGGCATCCTCTGTAAATGCAATCTTTCATTACATTGAAGTGCTGCAAAATTCCTGTTCTTGTTACAGCTTCTGTACGCCAGGCCAGTTCATTTTCCATTACTACCTCAGAAACTTTAAGTCCTGTAGTAAGGCACCAGTGCAACAGATCTCCTGCTTTTTCAATAGGGAATGGTAAATCTACCTGCTCTCTTTCTTTACCATCCTCTCCTTCTTTAACCACAAAGCCACCGCCAATAGAGTAATAGGTTTCAGATATGGCTTTGCCGGTTTTTAAAAATGCCTGAAAAGTAACCGCATTGGGATGGAAGGGTAGGCTTTCAAAAAAAAGAAATACCAGATCATCATCATAATTGAATACAATTGGCTGTTCTCCTGCCAGTATTAGCGATTGATCTTTTTTGATAGATTCAACAGTACACTCAATTGAGTTTACATCAAAGGTTACCGGATCTGCACCTGCAAGTCCAAGTAATATGGCAACATCAGTTCCGTGTCCTTTACCAGTTTTTGCTAAGGATCCATAAAGCAAAATCTTTATTTGCTCAACTTCATCCAATAGATTTTGTTGTTTTAACGAAGCGGTGAATTGCTGTGCTGCCCGCCAAGGACCAAGTGTGTGTGAACTTGACGGTCCAATTCCTATCTTAAAAATATCAAATACTGAGATCTGTTCCCTTTGCATAATGCAAAGCTAAAACTTAAAAATCAAATGCTATGATATTTCTATCCTGAAGCATGCGGTCTACAAATCTTTTGTGATTTTTAGGGCTCCCTACAGCTATCCATGTGCCGCTAATGATACCGTTTGCAAGTTCCTGTTTGCCTCGGGTAAGCTTTAATTTGGAGGTCTTGATGTCTTCTTCATATTTCTCCAGACTTTCATTCTCAAATCTTTTTACGATTCTGTAAACCCTTTTGGTAAAGCGCTGTTCTACCATATCTTCCAAAAAGGGAAACGTAAATAAGGCAAGTAGAACAACCAATGTTACGCCTATGGCCTGTTCATAATATCCAGAGCCTATGGCCATTCCAATTGCGGCTACAATCCATATTACACAAGCTGTAGTTAAGCCTTTAACCTGATTGTCTTCTTTAAAAATAACACCCGCTCCCAGAAAGCCTATTCCGGTAACAATATTGGAAGCAATACGATCATGACTACTTAAACCAATTTTTATAGATAGAATTGTAAATAGAGTAGAACCAAGACCAATCATGATCATTGTTTTTAGTCCAGCTTGTTTGCTTCTGAACTCTCGCTCCGCACCAATTAAGCCACAGAGTAGTGTTGCCAGTAAAAATTTGTTCACTTCACTAAGTGTAAGGAAATGACCGTTCTCTAAAAAATTCTCCATCATGTTTTAACTACCTAAATATAACAAAGATTTAAAACAAAAAGACCCGCTGTTATCAGCGGGTCTTTTTTATATGTGTAAGGCAAATGATGATTACATCATTCCACCCATACCACCACCACCCATAGGAGGCATAGCACCACCAGCAGGAGCTTCTTCCGGATCATCAGCTAAAACAACTTCAGTTGTTAATAACATAGCTGCAATAGAAGCTGCATTTTCTAATGCTACACGACCAACTTTAGTTGGATCAATAACACCAGCCGCAATTAAGTTCTCATATACATCAGTACGGGCATTGTAACCGAAGTCAGCTTTACCTTCTTTAACTTTTTGTACAACGATAGAACCTTCGATACCAGCATTCTGGCAAATCTGACGTAAAGGCTCTTCAATAGCACGACGAATAATCTGGATACCAGTAGTTTCGTCATCATTTGAACCTTTCATGCCTTCTAATGCTTCGATAGCACGGATGAAAGCAACACCACCACCAGCTACGATACCTTCTTCAACCGCTGCGCGGGTTGCATGTAAAGCATCATCAACACGGTCTTTTTTCTCTTTCATTTCAACTTCAGAAGCTGCACCTACATAAAGAACTGCAACACCGCCAGCTAATTTAGCCAAACGCTCTTGTAATTTCTCTTTGTCATAATCAGATGTAGTAGTCTCAATTTGAGCTTTAATCTGGTTAACACGAGCTTTGATATCTTCAGACTGACCAGCACCATTGATGATTGTAGTGTTGTCTTTATCAACAACAACTTTCTCAGCAGTACCTAAATAAGTAAGGTCAGCATTCTCTAATTTATAACCTCTTTCTTCAGAGATAACAGTACCGCCAGTTAAAATAGCGATGTCTTCTAACATTGCTTTTCTTCTGTCACCAAAACCTGGAGCTTTAACAGCAACAACTTTCAGAGATCCGCGGATTTTGTTAACTACTAAAGTAGCTAAAGCTTCACCGTCTAAATCTTCAGCGATGATCAATAGCGGTTTACCAGTTTGAACTTGTTTTTCTAATACAGGCAACAATTCTTTCATGTTGCTGATTTTTTTGTCGTAGATCAAAATGTAAGGGTTTTCTAATTCCGCTTCCATTTTGTCAGCATTAGTTACAAAATATGGAGATAAGTAACCACGGTCAAATTGCATACCTTCAACTGTTTTTACTTCAGTTTCAGTACCTTTTGCTTCTTCAACAGTAATAACGCCATCTTTACCAACTTTGCCCATAGCCTCAGCAATCAATGCACCAATTACTTCGTCATTGTTAGCAGAGATAGACGCAACTTGTTTGATTTTGTTGTTGTCTTCACCTACAGTTTGTGATTGAGCTTTTAAGTTCTCAACAATTGCAGTAACTGCTTTATCGATACCACGTTTTAAATCCATTGGATTTGCACCAGCAGCTACGTTTTTAATACCTGCAGTTACAATTGCCTGAGCCAATACAGTTGCAGTTGTAGTTCCGTCACCTGCAATATCAGCAGTTTTAGACGCTACTTCTTTAACCATTTGAGCACCCATATTTTCAATTGGGTCTTTCAATTCAATTTCTTTAGCTACTGTAACACCATCTTTAGTGATAGCAGGTGAGCCAAATTTTTTGTCAATGATTACGTTACGACCTTTTGGGCCTAAAGTTACTTTTACAGCATTAGCCAAAATGTCAACACCTCTTTTCAGGGAGTCGCGGGCTTCTACATTATATTTTACTTGTTTTGCCATTTTATTTTTTTTGATTCTTGTTTAAGATGAAATGAATTAAGCATTAACCAATTTCATTTCAATAATTATACTTGGATTAAAGAGTTCCTAAGATATCAGAATCTCTCATAATTAAATACTCAGTACCTTCAATAGTAACTTCAGTGCCACCATATTTACTGTATAAAACCTGATCACCAACCTTAACACTTAATGGGATTAGATTTCCAGTTTGATCAGCATATTTACCAGGTCCTACAGCTACTACTATTCCTTGTTGAGGTTTTTCTTTAGCGGTATCAGGGATATAAATACCAGAAGCTGTTTTTTCTTCTGCAGCAGCAGCTTCAACAACTACTCTATCTGCATTAGGTTTAAAGTTTAAAGCCATAACTTATTATTGTTTTGTTTTTAGATTTATAAATGTAAAAGTATTTTAATTACGCACGAAGTACATATCAGTTTTTGTGCCAAGGGGGCTAAGCTTGACAAATTTACACAGCCTTGTCAGCTAATGGATTAAGCTAAACTATTTTTGTGTCAGAGTGGCAGGGGTATAAAAAAGCCCGGAAGAGGTATTAACCTTCCGGGCTTTTGCATTCTTATTGAATATAAGAACTTATTTTTTTGTAGTGTCTGTTGCTGCAGGTGGCGTATTTGCCGGAGCAGGAGCAGTATTACCGCCACCAATTGGAGATGGAGTAGGAGTTTTGTCAAGTTGTTCCTGAATTTTAGAACCAGCTCCAGTTGCTGATGAGCCACCTGATTTACCAATAGTTGTAATTGATAAAGTAAGCACTACAACAAGCGCTAATAAAACCCAGGTTCCTTTTTCTAAAACGTCACCTGTACGTTGAACGCCAAACATATTACTGCCAGATCCGCCTGTTGCCAGACCACCACCTTTAGGATTTTGTATCAAAACAAATAGCGCTAAGGCAATACAAACGATGATTAATAAAATAATTAAGAAAAGCATATTATGTTAGGTTGTTAAATTTTTTTTTCTATCGATTGAATAAGGTCGGCAAAGTAACGGCTTTTTTCTGGAAACATCAAACTTAATTTTTCATAAGTCTCTATGGCCTTGTCATAAAGCATCTGCTCAATATAGATGTTTGCCAATGTTTCAGATACCAGGTCATTATGATCCTCCGCGCTTTTTTTGGCTTTATTCTCGTTATTTATTTGCTCCGGTTTAGGTGGACTTATCTGAGGCTCGTTCTTTATAAAGCTTTCAATAATTTCAGCTCCCTTTGAGCGTTGTTTAAACTCATTTGGCGAATATTCACTTTCTTCTTCATCAAATGGGCTCTGCATGTGAAATATATTTTCTACATATTGCTGCTGAAGCTCACTTGCTTTTTTGTTTCTATCCGGTTTTTGCTCCTGATCCTGCTTAACATGCTTGGGTGAAGCGTAAGGCTGAAATATTTGCTGATGCTCTTTTCTTGTTTTAGCAAGCCACCATAAAAATGTGTAAGGAAGCTGATCGTCATCATATTTACTGATTACAATCGTATCATCTTCTTCAAGGGGCTCATCTTCTTTATATTCCTCAATTTGATTCTCAGTAACTTCTAAAGTTTCTGTTACCGGTTCAACTTTAAAGTTTTCCTGAAAGGCAAAGAAATCTGTTGCTACAATATTCTCTAAAACAAGATCATCCTCTGGGTTCTCTCTGTTTTCTTCAAGCGTAATGGGAGGTGTATCAGCGTAATGATAATCACTTATGTTTACTTCGCCAATTTCATCAAATACTTCCTGGTCATCGCTTATCTTTAATTCTTCTAATTCAGAAGGAACCTCATCAATTACAAATTCGTCTAAGGTTTCAGGGTTATTACCGAAAGATTCTGAAGGTGAATAGCTGATAACGTTGAAGTCAACAGGTTCTAAACGTTCTGTTTCATGAAGAAAATTATGAAGTAACTGTCCATTTGTGTAGAGGGCTGCGGTAGCAAGATTGGTGTTACCCTCATCTGTATTCGAAGTAGCTTTTGCCAGCAACAGATGAACAGGCTGAAAATAAGGATACTGCTTAACAAGATCTTGCAGCATAACTGTGTCATCCTGAGATGTTTTCTCAGGTACAGCAATTAATCTTGTCAGCTGTTCTTTAATATTCATATCCTGCTCCACGATGCTAAGTTAATAATTGATCTCTATTTTAACCTACCATTGTGCAAAAGCCCTGTTAAAAATATCCTCAATAAGCTGAGCAGTAACGTCTTTAATTAAAGCAGGTTCTTGTGCTTGCAGGTTTCCGGCCAGTTTAAAGTCTTTATAACGCTCAAATGATTGCTCAAAGCTTTGTTTGGGATCAAGATTGTTTACGTATTTTACATTAACCGTTATCGATAATCTGTTTGCACCTGCAGTAGGTTGCTTGTTGTCTGTTATGGCTACAGGAGTGATGCTATATCCGGTAATATTTCCAGAAAAAACGCCCTGGGCATCATTCTGTGTAATGCTTAATTTGGTCTGATTCCTGATACGCGTTTTCAATTCCTCAGTAAACTGCGAGCTTAAAGATGCAACCACTAAAGGCGCATTGTTTTCAAAAACCCTAACGTTAATCGTTTTCATCTCGTCAGGAATTGAAGTTCCTTTTAGCCCTACTGTACAGCTACTAAAAAAGAATAGTAATATGATTATAGATAAATTTTTCATCCTTAGTTTAAATTCAATTCTTTAATTTTTCTATATAATGTACGTTCGGAGATGCCTAATTCCTGAGCTGCAAATTTGCGCTTTCCTTTGTGTTTTTTCAATGCTTTTTTGATCAGATCAGATTCCTTGTCTATTAAAGATAAAGATTCTTCAACTTCTTCTGCTTCATGGGTATAGTTGTAATCCACAGGAGCATTTTGAACAGGTTTTTTAATAGTAAGGGTAGGTTGCTCATTGCCATAAGTCTGGTCCACTTCCTGATAAAGCTGATTGATATAATGAGGGTTGTCTGCCATGATGTGCGAAGTATTTCCTCCGCTCTGAATGATTTCGGCTACCAGCTTTTTCAATTCCATCATGTCTTTTTTCATATCAAAAAGAACTTTGTAAAGGATATCTCTTTCTGTATAATCTTCCTTCGTATTCCCGTTAATTGCTACAGGTAAATTTGTAGCGCTTTCATTAGGAATGTAGTTAAGTAAAGCTGCTGCGGTAACATTCCGGTCTTTCTCTAAAACGCAGATTTGCTCAGCAATGTTCTTTAACTGGCGTACGTTTCCTGGCCAGCTGTAATTACTCAAAATCTGTATTGCTTCAGGCTCAAGCTGTATGCCCGGACTGCGGTACTTATCACTAAAGTCTGCCGAGAATTTTCTGAATAATAAATAAATGTCTTCTTTACGCTCATGCAAGGCAGGAATGCGCAATGGAACAGTATTAAGTCTATAATATAAATCTTCACGGAATTTACCAGATTTTACACGGTTATAAACATCAACATTGGTTGCTGCAATAATTCGTACATCTGTTTTTTGCACCTTAGAAGACCCTACTCTCAAATATTCACCGCTTTCAAGAATCCGTAACAAACGTGCCTGAGTACCTAAAGGTAATTCTGCAACCTCATCAAGAAAAATCGTGCCTCCGTTTGCTACCTCAAAATAACCTTTACGGGCTTCATGAGCTCCGGTGAAAGATCCTTTTTCGTGGCCAAATAGTTCAGAGTCAATAGTTCCTTCCGGAATGGCGCCGCAGTTTACCGCAATAAAAGCCCCGTGTTTGCGGGTACTCATCTGGTGGATGATATGAGAGAAAACCTCTTTACCACTACCACTTTCACCAGTAATTAAAACAGACATGTCGGTTGGCGCAACCTGCCTGGCAATATCTATAGCCCGGTTTAATAGCGGAGAACCACCAATTATCCCAAAACGATTTTTTATGTCTTGTACGTCCAATGTAATCTGTGTTTAATTAAACAATTTCAGGTTCTTCAACTACAACAGTTCCTAATAAGGTTGCCGAGGTACAACGGTCTATATGTACATATACATATTGGCCTGCGGTAACACCTTCTGTTGCCGGGAAGACCACCATTGCATTCTGATCATTTCTGCCACAGAAATCTTTATCTGATTTTTTTGAAGTCCCTTCCACTAAAATCCTAACAGTTTTTCCAACAAATTGTTGTAAACGATATAAAGAAGTTTCCTGTTGTTTAATCAGAATTTCACTTAACCTGCGTTTTTTAACATCTTCCGGAATATCATCTTCAAACTTACGTGCAGCAAGGGTTCCTGGTCGCTCAGAATAACTAAATGTAAATGCGAAATCATATTTCACATAGTCCATAATGCTAAGCGTTTCCTGATGTTCTTCTTCCGTTTCTGTACAAAAACCAGCAATAATATCTGATGAAATTGCGCAGTCAGGAATGATATTCCTAATCGCATCAATCCTGTTAATGTACCACTCTCTGGTGTAAGTACGATTCATCAATTCTAATACCCTGCTACTTCCTGATTGAACAGGTAAGTGTATATAGTTGCAGATATTATCGTATTTAGCGATGGTATATAAAACTTCGTCGGTAATGTCTTTAGGGTGAGAAGTAGAGAAGCGAATTCTTAATTCAGGACTAATCAAAGCTACTTTTTCAAGCAATTGAGCAAAGTTAACCTCAATTTCAGCACTGTCATCAGCATCATTACCCTTCCATTTGTATGAATCTACGTTCTGGCCAAGTAAAGTAACTTCTTTATAGCCACGGTCAAATAAGTCCTGTGCTTCAGCCATAATCGAATGTGGGTCTCTGCTGCGCTCACGACCTCTAGTAAAAGGTACCACGCAAAAAGAACACATATTATCGCAACCGCGCATAATAGAAATAAATGCGGTAATGCCGTTTCCGTTTAATCTAACGGGACTAATATCTGCATAAGTTTCCTCACGAGACAATAGTACATTTATAGCTTTATGACCACTTTCTACCTCATTTAGCAATTGTGGCAATTCACGGTATGCATCCGGTCCGACAACTACATCAACCAATTTCTCTTCTTCCAGAAATTTTGATTTCAAGCGCTCGGCCATACAGCCCAGAACACCTACAATAAGTTTAGGGTTTCTGCGCTTTTCGGCACCAAATTGCGACAGGCGGTTACGTACTCTTTGTTCTGCATTTTCGCGGATAGAGCAGGTATTTATAAATACTACATCAGCCTCCTTGTAATCACCCGTAGTTTCAAATCCCTGATCTAATAATATAGATGCAACAATTTCGCTATCGGCAAAATTCATTTGGCAACCATAACTTTCGATATACAGTTTGCGGCCATTGCGCACCAAAGGTGCATCAACAATTAAAGCCTCGCCCTGGCGCTCTTCATCATGTGTCTTATCTGTAAGCTGTAAATCAATCATAAATGGTCAATTGTTTTATGGGCTTCAAAAATACGTAATTTAATTTACAAATGACAAATTGGCAGAATGCTAAATGAATATTTTGTGACAATAGCCAGCCTTATTTCTCATTATGGCCTTGATATTGCATGCTATACAAATATGACGTCCAATAAACCAGGAAAATACAAAGTATTAAAGTGGCTTGCAGGTATTCTTACAGCCCTCATCCTCATAGTTGGAGGTGTGGCTTTATATTTTAGTGCAAAATGGAAACCACTACTTACCGAAAAGATAAAAGATGGGGTTTATAATGGTTCTCAGAAGCTTTATAGGATTAATTTTAAAGATATTCGCCTTAATCTGATTACCGGAAGTGCGGTACTGGATAGCGTTACTTTAACACCTGATACTACTGTTTTTAATCAGTTAAAAGAACTAAAGCTTGCTCCTGCTAACTTGTTTCAAGTAAAATTGGCGCGTCTTCAGCTGAGCAGAGTAGGTGTGCTTACTGCCTACTTTAAGAAACGGATAAGTATGAATTCTATCATTATGGAGCAGCCCTCCATTAATATGATCCATTATAAAGTAACAAAAAAAACGGATACTGCTGAAGATAAGCAGAGTTTGTACGATCAGATATCCAAAACATTAAAATCTATCCACGTAAAGGCCATTAAAATAATAGATGCTGACTTTGATTATATAAACGGAGCCACTTCTAAACCCTTAAATTCCATAAAACATCTAAACATCAATGTAAAAGACATGCTTATTGACTCTCTTTCAAAGTCTGATACCACACGTTTTTTTTATACAAAAGACATCAGTTTTGAATTAACGGGATACAGAGCTACAGGTAAAGATGGGATGTACACCACAAAGATAGATACAGTTGCAGGTTCAGTAAGGGATAAGAATATCCGTATAAAAGGCTTGCAAATGATTCCACTTCATCCAGACTTAGCATTTACCAGAAAATATAAGTATGGAAAAGACCGCTACGATTTAAAATTTAACGAAATAACCTTTACAGGTGTTGATTTTACTAAGTTAAGTGCAGAAGGCAGTTTATATGCAAGAGCCTTAAAAATAGGTCCCGCAAAAGCCGGTATTTTTGTGAATAGGGAACTACCTCCTCCCCCTAATTTTGATAAGGCCCATAACTTCCCTCATATAGCACTCAAAAGATTACCTATTGAAACAATTATCGATACCGTTAAACTGGCTAATATCGATGTTGCCTATACTGAGTACAATCCGATCACCCAAAAAAGAGGAACGGTGTACTTCAAGAACCTGACCGGGGATATTCTCAATTTAACTAACGACTCAGTTAGACTTGCAAAGAACAACCATGCTATTG
>NZ_CAMLHF010000033.1 GCF_946479715.1 uncultured Pedobacter sp.
GAGAGCCTTAAAAAGGTGCCTCGTTTAGGAGACAAGGCTTTTGAGCAGGCTGCTTGATTTTTAAGAATTAGTAATTCGGAGCATGTGCTTGATACCAGTGCCGTTCACCCGGAGCGTTATGCCCTGGTTAATAAAATGGCAAGAGACCTGAACTGTAGTGTAGCTCAGCTAATGAAAGATGCCGAGTTAAGAAAACAGATCAAGCTTCAGCAATATGTAAGTGAGGAAATTGGTTTGCCAACCTTAAACGACATTATGAGTGAGCTTGCAAAACCAGGAAGAGATCCTCGTGAGCAATTCGAAATATTTAGCTTTACTGATGGCGTAAATGCAATAGCTGATTTAAAGATCGGTATGAAATTGCCTGGCATCGTTACCAATATTACCAATTTCGGAGCCTTTGTAGATATAGGAGTTCACCAGGATGGATTGGTGCATACCAGTCAGCTTTCCAATAAATTTGTAACTAATGCCAATGATGTTGTTAAAGTTCATCAGAAGGTAGAAGTTACGGTGGTTGAAGTGGATGTGGCAAGAAAGCGTATTTCGCTTTCTATGAAAACAGCGACGGCTGCTCCAAAACCTCAGGTTAAAAAGGCAGATCAAAGGCCTAATAACTTTAAAAAACCGGTAAGTGCAGGTAAACCGGATCAACATAGAAAGCCATCAAAACCTCAAACTAATAACGGCGGAGGGAAGAAAGATAAGCCGCTACCAGATGGGGATTTACAATTGAAGCTTGAAGCATTGAAAAATATGTTTAAATAATAAAAAGCGCCCGAATCAATATTTATGATTCGGGCGCTTTATTTAATCCTGTATATCGCTACAATTCAATCTGTCTTTTGATACTTTCTTCAAGAGAGATTAATGTTTCTGTGCGTTGTATGCCAGATACAGCTTGGATTTCTTCATTTAATACATGCCTAAGGTGGCTCGTGTCGCGACAAATGATCTTAGCAAACATGCTATAAGCCCCGGTGGTGTAATGAAGCTCTACAACTTCTTTAATTTTACTTAATTGTTCTACAGCATCTTTATACTGAATTCCTTTTTCAAGATAGATACCAAGGAAGGCACAAATGTCGTAACCCGCCTTTTGTGGATCGATGATCAGGTGTGATCCTTTGATGATACCCATTTCCTGAAGTTTTTTCATTCGGACATGTATTGTTCCACCAGAAACAATCAGATCTTTAGCAATTTCTGTGTAAGGCTTAGTTGCATCATGCATCAGTTGCTTCAAGATATCAATATCCAGGTTATCAATTTCTAAATTTTGGGTTTCTTTTTTAAGCATCGTTTTGATATTTGGTAACAATATTCTAAGTTAATTAGAAATATCGTAAAAATAAAATAAAATGTTTAAAATATTTGCAACGTATATAGGTTGTTGTTACATTTGTATCAAGCAAGTAACAAAAAATAGTTCTTTAAAACTTGTTTATACTCTGTAGGGTGGTGAAATTGGCAGACGCACCTCCTTGTCTCGGTGGTGGAGAATTTGGAAAACCCGTAAGGGCTAACCACTCCTTGAAGGTTCGACTCCTTCCCCAACAGCCAGTTTTTTTATGAATAATAAGTTAGTTAAAAAACGAGTGACCCCGGATAGGGCCACTCTTTTTTTTGCCTTTACCTTATTTAACGAAAACAAAAAAGGGTGTGTTTCAGATTATGAAACACACCCTTTTTGATTTTGAGATCGAAAGTTTAGAAACCGTAGCGGATACCGATCTGACCCTGGTAAGGATTTCCAGATGGATTGGCAATACCAGAATTATTTACATTATATACAAACTGATTGGTTGTGTTGTTGAACGAATTGACTGAATATAGTGCCTGATTACCCATCGATTCGTTGACGCCCCATTTCTTATTCAAAAGATTGGCTACGTTGAAAAGATCTCCAGAAATTTCAATGCTGTGGGTTTTATAAACTTTAAATTTCTTGCTGATCCTTAAGTCAAAAATACCATAGAATCCGTTGATACCACCATTTCGCTCAGCGATCTGACCACTGTACTTATTGATGTAGTCTTTAAGGCTCTGACTTGTGTTAGGATTATCCATGATGGCCTTTAAACCAGTTTGAATGTTGGCTGGTACAGCAGCATTGTTCCTGTCGAAAATAAAAGCAAGATCATTTGTTCCGGAAACAAAGTCGCCGTTTGTATTACCGCCCGACAATAGAGAATAGCGCGTGCCACCAATGCCAGAATAACGAATACCCACACTTACACCATAGAAGGTAGGTAGTGTGCCATAGAATACAATTTTATGTCTGAAATGGTTGTCTGAATAACTCATCTTACTCAGGTCTCTTGGATCATCTTTTACAGGTAAGGCTAGCGTAGCGGTATTCGCTACGTTTCCATTATAAGAGGTATTGTCTTTTGTATCGTTTAATGTATAGCTGAAGGTGATTGTTCCGTCTTTAAAGTATTGATAAGTAGCATCCAGAACTGCTGCGAACTGGTTTACACGCCCTTTGCTGTTCATTTCCAATACCCTACCTATCTTCTGACTAATACGTCCCTGTTGCCAGTCTGGTGCAGCGTTGGTAATGCTTGCTGCCGGAACGTACACACCTCGGCCTCCTTCATTTTCCAATCTAAAGAATGGGTTTACTGCCATATTGCGATCTACGTACACGTAATTGTTGCGCCCTAACGTAGCAAAACCGGTTATAGTGACTTTAAATTTCTCATTAATAAAATGTGAATAAGAAGCATTTGCCTTGTAAACTACAGGCACGCGAGCGTCGCTTGCGTTAGTGTTGATCGTGAGTAGTTTATTAACACCTTGGATGTCAAACAATTCCAGTCCAGGTGCATTCTGAGGGTTATTGCGGTAGTCTATGAAATTTGGCACAGGAACATTAGGTGCTCTCACATCAACTGAGGCAATGCGCGTTCCGTCAAATACCCTGTTGTTGATGGTCATGTAATTATTGATGTCTGATCCGAAGATACCAGCACCTAGCCTGATGAAATCCCTGTGCTCCTCATTCACATCCCATGTGAACTGCAGTCTTGGTTGAATCTGGAAAGTTGATAGCGAGTTATCTGTGCGCAAACCAAGCTCATCCAGAACCAACTGATTCAGAGGTGCAGCAGGATAGAAACTGTAATCGGCACGAATACCTGCAGTCATCTCCAGACCCGTTGCAAGCTTCGTTTGCATTTGTCCATAAAGGGCAGTGTTGAAAATCCCCTGGGTTACACTCGGATCTGCCACTAAAGGCACTTCCCTTGTGTATCTGTATGGTTTCAGATCATTGAAATTCTGTAAGGCAGTTCTGTTGTTTGCCGGATTGACAAGATCTGCAGTATTTCTAAACCAAAACCTACCGTTCAGCTCGCTTCCGTAAATAGAATGTGCACGGGTATACATCAGGTCTGCACCAAAAGTATATTTAATTTTATCTGTGTTGTAATAAAGGTTATTTACAATCTGGAATACATTATTAGTAAAGCCTTCCTGGGCAAAACGGTGACCACCTATCTGAATGTTTGTTGCTGCATTGGCGCCATTAATACTTGAAATTACGTTTTCTACAACGGCTCTTGGAATGTTTGCGGCAGGCAACTGATCCCCGGGACTGCTTAATTGGTAGGTGTACAAATGCTGTACCTTTAGCTCATTGGTTAGTTTCGAATTGATGGATGAACGTAAAGTAGCCAGTAAGCTGTTATCTACGTTTTTGTCATTTCCATAGGATTCGTACAAATTGATCGGGCTATTGTCTTCCAGACCCTGCTTGTTGCGGTCATTGGTATAGTTGTCTCTGATCGTCAACAGGTTTTTCTCGTTGATTTGCCAATCGATTCTTGCAAAACCTGCATCTGAACCCCGTAGCTTATCAAATTCTCCAGTCTGGCGTCCTTTTACCCCATATTTATCCTGGGCTATGTCCACAAACTCTTTTAGCGTGGCAGGAGTAATCCTCAGTCGAGTAATATCGGCATCGGTTTCCAGATTGGCAATCATCAAAGGCCTTGCATCACGCTGATGGTCCCATGCAGCAAAGAAATGCAGTTTATCTTTAATGATCGGACCGCCTAATGAAAATCCATATTGATAGGTAGAGAAATCAGATTGGCGTTTGTTGCCATTGATGGCATAAGGACTCGCCAGCCAGTCTGCCCGGCCGTAAGTAAATGCCCCTCCACTGAAGGTATTCGTACCCGATTTGGTTACTGCGCTAATGGTACCACCGCCACTTCTGCCAAAGGTTACATCATACTGGTTTGTTACCACCTGAAATTCACGTACCGCTTCCATAGATAACGAATAAGGTGCGCCACTTCGGCTGGTTGTAGAACCCGCTGAAGTTGGATTCTTGGCCGTCATACCATCAATAGTATAATTAGTAGAAGAGCCCAGCTGGCCTGATATTGTGCCACCACGGCTTAGAGGAGACAAGTCCATAAGATTGGTGAAATTCCGGCCATTTACAGGAAGCTTCTCAATGTCTCTGGCTGTAATTGTGGTCGCAGCGCCCAGGTTTTCAGTTTTGTTTTTAAGTCCTGATCCTACAATCTCTACTACTGCAAGATTTTCTACTGCATCCTGCATTGTGATATTGATTTTCAGGGCGTCTCCCTGGTTTAACGAGTAGCCGGTTATTTTTTGATCACCAAAACCAACATAAGTTGCAGTAATGGTGTAGGGTTTCCCAAGAGGAAGTTCTTTAAAGGTATATACCCCATTGTTGTTCGTTGTGGTGGTGGTACTAAAACCTGTAGATTCATTACGAACCCTGACAGATACACCCGGAACAGGTTTTTTTTGAGTATCAGTAACCGTTCCTGATATTGAAGTCTGTGTTGTTTGTGCCAGGAGTTTATTTTGGGCAAAGCAACAGAATAGAAGCAGGAGAGCTGTACATAGTAATTTTTTCATCATCTGAGTTAGTGGGTTGATTTTTGATGACGAAATTAAGGTCGGAATATTAGCTCAGAAATAGATTTATATTAAGAAATTCTGCAACGATTTAGATATTAATGATGCTATGAAATAAAATACCAATGACAGGAGTTTACAGCTTTCGTCATCTCGACGATAGGAGAGATCCCTTGAACAAACATAACCAAGAGATCTCTCCTATCGTCGAGATGACGGAGGGGGCTACTTCTTCCCAGCATTGTATTTATCACTAAACTTTTTGTCCAACTGCTTGTGGAGGTTATCCAGGTTAATGTCTCTGCCTTGAATAAATGCCTGCTCAACCTTATTGCTTTTCATATCAAGAGCGTCACCAGCGGAGATAAAGAAAGTCGCATCTTTACCAATTTCCAAACTTCCTGCTGTTTTGTCTATTCCTAATACTTTTGCAGTATTTAAGGTAATGGTCTGCAAAGCTTTTTCTTTATCCAAGCCCCAGGCAGCAATAGTACCGGCCATAAAAGGAAGATTCCTTAGCTGCCAATAACTGTGCATACCCATCACTACATCGAGCCCAGCATTTGCTAATATCCCTGCATTCTTATAAGGCATATTTACATCACTATCATCAGAATCGGGTAAGGTATGGGGCTCATTTACTATAATTGCAATGTTGTTTTCCTTTAAGAAACCGGTAATTAAATAAGCTTCATCCCCGCCCACAATAACGGGCGTAATGCCATACTTTTTGGCAAACTTAACTGCTGCAATGATGTCTTTCTCGCCCGCTGCGGTAATGAATAACCGTTGACTGCCATCAAACAAATGTTTCATCGCTGCAAATCTTGTATTTGTTACTGCAGGTTTATCTGTTTCGGCATATGCTTTTGCTTCAGCAAAAAACTGATCAAGGGCATTTATAAGGTTTTGCGTACGTTCTTTAAGCGCATCGGCAGAAACAACAGGTCTGTTACCAGTGTTTCTGAATTTTGGCGTTACCGGCCAGTTTAAATGCATGGCATCATCCTTTTTGATCACAGCGTCTTCCCAGTTCCATGCGTCGAGCTGTACTACTGATGAGCTGCCAGATATTGTGCCGCCCTGTGGAGTTATCTGAGCCATTAATACACCGTTGCTTCTTACGGTAGCAGGCACTTTAGAATCTGTATTGTAAGCCACCAGAGCCCTGATGTGCGGATTAAAATCGCCAATCTCGTTATAATCAAGCGTAGCTTTAACGGAGCTGATTTCAATTAAACCAAGATTGGTTGTGGGAGCAATAAAGCCGGGATAAATGTGCTTTTCGTTTGCATTGATTATTGTTGAGCCAGTCATGTCAATACGTGCAACAGTTGCATCCCCAACCCCTGTTATTTTCCCTTTATCAAAAATTAGATAGCTGTTTTCAATCACCTTTCCATTGCCTACATGAAGTTTGGCACCCATCACAATGGTTTTTTTATCCTGTGGTTTTGCCGGTGAAATGTTGGCTTGTGCAAAGGAGTTAAATCCAAAGGCCGGCATCAGTAGCGTTAAAATGTATTTATTCATGGTCATGAGTCCTTTCCATTTCATTAAGTTCAAGAGAATAATCTTCCATTGTTTCGCAATCGTACAGGTGCTTTTGCTCTGCCTTAGGGCGTTGCGTTTTGCTTCCTTTGTCCTTGCTGTCCTTCATTTTTTGAATTAACCGTGCCCGTTCCGATTGTTGTTCTTTTCTGATCTGGGTATCGCGATCTATATCCCAGTAAGCAATGCCATCAACAAAAGTCTTCTCTGCTTTAGCATAAATAGATAGCGGATTATCAGACCAAACTACCACATCGGCATCTTTACCGGCCTTAAGACTACCCACCTTATTGTCAATATGGAGCATTTTTGCAGGGTTTAGCGTTACAAATTTAAACGCGTCCTCTTCAGGTACACCGCCATATAAAACAGCTTTCCCTGCTTCTTGATTTAATCTGCGGGCCATTTCCGCATCATCAGAGTTAAATGCCGTTGTTATGCCTACATTATGCATAATTTTTCCATTATAAGGAATTGCTTCGGCAACCTCCATTTTATAAGCCCACCAATCAGAAAATGTAGAAGCGTTGATCCCGCGGGCTTTCATTTTATCGGCTACTTTATAACCCTCAAGAATGTGAGTAAATGTGTTAATCTTAAAACCTAAGCTGTCTGCAACATGCATGAGCATATTGATTTCAGACTGTACATAAGAGTGACAGGTAATGAAACGCTTATTATCCAGAATTTCTACTATGGCATCCAACTCCAGGTCCTTGCGAACAGTATTTCCCTTTTTGGCCAGTTCTGATTTATATTCTTTTGCACGTGTAAATTCATCTACAAACGTCTGTTCAACGCCCATTCTGGTAACCGGGAATCGTGCTCCTGTGCCAAAGTTGCTCTGTTTTACATTCTCTCCAAGTGCAAATTTTATAAAGCCATCAGCTCCTGCAAACTTTAACTCTTCTGGTAACTTGCCCCATCTTAATTTAATCAATTGTGACTGACCACCGATAGGATTTGCAGAGCCATGTAGAATCTGCGAAGTAGTAACTCCTCCTGCCAACTGGCGATAAATATTTACATCTTCTGAATTGATAATATCGGCCACACGTACTTCCGAAGATACAGATTGTGCACCTTCATTGATTCCTCCGGTACCTGCAATATGTGAGTGTTCATCTATAATCCCAGGCGTTACATGTTTACCCGTTGCGTCAATTA
The DNA here is from genome assembly GCF_946479715.1 of uncultured Pedobacter sp. Next base: position 7,624 of record NZ_CAMLHF010000033.1, read on the forward strand.
CTTTTGCGTTTCCGGCATTTAGGTTTTTGCCTACAGCTTTGATTTTACCATTTTCTAAAAGCACATCGGCATTTTGTAAAATGCCTTCTTTTTCGTTGGTCCATACTGTAGCATTTTTCAATAAAACACTTTCCTGTTTTAAAGGTGTTGCATTGCCAAAGGCAGTAAATGGAAAAATTAAGGAGCCTGTGACATCTTTTTTCTTTGGCTCCTCGGTTTTGGCAACCGCTTTATTTGTAGTGTCTTTTAAAGCCTCATCTTTTTTAAATAGAATAAAACGTTTGCCTTGCACCCAATTTTCTTCAATTACATTTTCTTTTTTGAATAGACTGTCTGATGTAATGATAAAGTTTGCCAGTTTTCCTTTTTCAAGTGTACCTACTTTATCCGCTATTCCAATCATCCCTGCAGGGATCTCAGTAAGTGATAAGAGCGCTTGTTTTTGAGTTAGCCCATTGTTAAGGGCGGTACGTATGTTTGTCCATAGATCTTTTGGTGTTTCCAGGCCCTGAGTAGTAAGTGAAAATTTAATGCCTGCTTTTTCCAACGCTGCAGGATTGGCAGGAGCCATTTCCCACGCTTTCATTTGGGCCAGTGTTATATTCCTGTTTTCAACAGTATCCTCAACATCGTAGGCTTTAATGAAATTAATAGGGATAATAAGACTTGCCCCGGTTGCTTTAACAGCCTCTATTCTTTGGTATTCATCACCATTAGATTTTATGATGTACTGTTTGCCAAATTCCTGTGCAATTTTGCTGGCCCTTAGTACATTTTGCCATCCCTCTACTTCAAAAATCTGAGGAATGGTTTGTTGTTTGTTAAACTCTTCTAAGGAGATATTGTATTCTTCTTTTTGTTTGCCATACCATTGTGCATCGTAATAAGTTTGACGTAGCAAAGCTATTGCACCCATTAAAGATGTTGGATAATCATTTTGCGAAGATCCTTTGCTGAAAGAGTAGTTTGCTGCCGATTGTGGGTTAAGTATAGTGCTGTTCTCTTTTTCATCACTTAGCGTTACTGCAAGAGATGTTCCGCGGGCAATACCATCGCGGTTAATTGCATTTACTGTTCCAAAACCTGCTTTGCGCAAATCATCAGCTTTCTTACTGTCCGCAGCAAAAAAAGTGTTTGCTTTTGTTTCTGGTCTTATTGCCTCATTCCATCCATAAGCACCTTTTTTTGTAGAAGTAAATATTGATTGACGCGGACCGGAAACACGGGTGGCTTCAGGTAATCCGTACGAAGTAAAAGCATCTATAAGGGAAGGGTATATGAATTTTCCCTTTAAATCGATCACTACGTATCCTTTAGGGATTGAGGTGGCAGTTCCTACAGATTGAATGGTTTGGCCTTTAATTAGTAATGTGCCATTAGGAATAATTTGATTTGCACTAACTACAATATTAGCATTGGTGAAAGCGTAAGTGCCTTGTCTGATGTCGTATGAGCCGTTAACCGGATAAGTTTGCTGGGCAAACAGGAGCGTAACAGAGAAAACCAGAGCCAGGCTAAGCAGAATTTTCTTCATAAAATTTAGTTAAGTCCCTAAATCTATTACAAAAAAGCCGGAATTAAAACCTTAAACCTTATGGGTAGGATTAAAAATTAAAGATTTTGGCTAGCTTTTGCATATTTGTTACAAAAGCTAGCCAGAATACTCATTATTTTGTGATGATTTCTAGATTACCGCCGTTCTTAAATAGGTCGTGGGATACAAAGTAGCCTTTGTTCTCTACTCCGTTAACTTTTATAGCAGTAATTCCTCGTCCTTTTCCTGGTTTTTTGATGGTTAATGTTTTGTTGGTGTTTGTTTTCCAAACCACTTCATCAAAAAGAGGGGCTGTTACAAGGTACTCAGGGTCTGTTGCAGAAAACGTGTACAAACCTAATGAGCTTAACACATACCATGCAGACATTTCACCTGCATCATCCATTCCTGAAAGGGCCAACCCTTCGGGGCCAATTCCATATAACTCGTTCAATATTTTGTCGATGATTTTCTGTGACTTTTCTGGCTTGCCTATAAAGTGATAAGCAAAAGGAGCTTCATGATCTGGCTGGTTGCCATGGCAGTACTGACCTATCATTGTTTCTACATTTCGGGCTATGTAATTAGGGTTCCATGGTACTGTAAACAATGAATCAAGTTTCGATTCAAAACCCGCTGGTCCACCATACAATTCAATTAATCCCGGCATGTCATGCGGAGCAAAGAAAGATACCTGCCAGGCATTGGCCTCCCTGTACATATACTCATAGTATGGATACTGAGGATTAAAATTCTTAATCCAATCACCATTTGGCAGCCTGCCCCTCATGAAACGTGTAGAGGGATCAAACATGTTTTTAAAGTTTTTTGATCTGGCCATTAAAATCCTGTAGTTGGTTGTATCTCCAAGCTTTTTCGCCATTTGTGCAAGGGAATAATCATCGTATGAATATTCCAGGGTTTTTGATACCCCTGCATTGGCTTTAGTTTCTACATGCGGATTGGCAATATCGGGATCGGAGATATATCCTTTTTGAATGTACTCCTCCAGATGAGGTCGTGCACCTGGCGATACATTTGCGTTTCTCAAAAGCAGCTTATAAGTATCTTGCACGTCGAAATTGTCAATGCCTCTCAGGTAAGCTCCAACAATAGATGAAGCGCCGTGATCACCATGGAAAAACGTAGGGATAAATCCAGTTTTATCGCCAACATCCTTCATTGATTTGATCACATCTAGTGCAACCTTAGGAGAAATGAGTCCTAAAAGCACATCTTTATTGCGATATGTATCCCATAAGGATGGTTCTGTGTAGTAGTTAAAGTCTGCTTTTCCTACGTTCTTTTTTGCATCTGTATATTCTCCATTTACATCGCTCCGTAATGCAGGCCATAGCAAAGATCTGTACAAAGAAGAATAAAGCATTTGTTTTTGCTTTTCAGTACCGCCTTTTACCTGTATAGATGATAATATCGTTTCCCATGTTTGGGTTCCTTCGTTATGGATCTGATTAAACGATTTAGTTCCAATTTCTTTTTCAAGGTTTTCTTTAGCATTTTCAGTACTTACAAAAGACAAACCTATTTTAAGTTCAACAGGTTCTTTGCCAGCATCTGTCAGGTGAACCATGGCAAATCCCTTTCTTGAACCTTCTTCCTGCTTTTCCAGCTTTTCAATATTATTGTTCAGTTTGGCGTAAAAATAAATTACCTCGCCAACGTTTTGAAATCCTTTCAGGTCGGTATTTCCTACCTGTTCAATTTTCCAGTTTCCTACTCTGTTGTTTGCTTTACCAAGATCAAACAGAATTTTGCGACCGGTTTTGTTTTTATATTCATATTTATGATAGCCGGACCTTAATGTAGACGTAAGACTTACGTTAACATCATAATCATCCAGATATACCTGGTAAAAGCCCGGTGCTGAACTTTCTTTTTTATGAGAAAAGTGAGAACCGAATTTGCCATCCTGATCTGGCGTTATTGATTTTCCTGAAACAGGAAGGATAGGGATATTGCAAAGATTCCAGTGGCCTTTATTGGTATGGGTAAAGCCATAAATCTTATTGTCTTCATATTCATATCCGGCACCCGATCCGTACTCTGTAATGGGGCTAAGTTGTACCATGGCATTAGGCATCGAGCTGCCTGGAAAGGTTAGTCCTGCCCATGATCTCCATCCTTTAGGTAAGTTGTAGCCAAGGATCGCTGAATCAGTAAGTGGTGCGGTACCGATAAACGTATTTACATACTTGGTAAAACTTTTCGTTTTCTGGCCCTTACTTACATTAAAAGATGCAAGCAGAGCGATCAGCATTAAGCTTAGGTTTTTAATTCTGAGTTTCATTTTAGTTTAGTCATTTGTGTTGTTTACCAAATATATAAATTTCGAAAAGATTACTCCCCGGTTTGTCATTGTACATGCCGCCGCGAATTTTATATTTGTATATGGATCAGGAAATATTTGGTAAAGTAGACCATTACATCAGTCAGATGTTGGCCCCGGAAGACGAAGTTCTTCGGGAAACTATAAAATCTTTAGACACTGCTGAAATGCCTCAGATCAGCGTTACAGCAAACCAGGGTAAGTTTTTGCAGGTTATTGCGCTCATGTGTAATGCAAAAAGAGTGCTTGAACTGGGAACACTTGCGGGGTATAGCACGATATGGCTGGCAAGATCACTTCCTGAAGATGGTAAGATTGTTACAATCGAATTTGATCCCCGTCATGCAAATGTTGCAAAGCAGAACATTAAAAATGCAGGGCTTTTGGATAAAGTAGACATAAGAGTAGGTAAGGCAATGGACCTAATGCTGGAAATAAAAGAAGCCAAAGAAGAATCTTTTGATCTTATATTTATTGATGCAGATAAGCCTCCTTATGCTGAGTATTTTGAAATGGCGTTAAGTCTTTCTCATCCCGGTACAGTAATCATTTGCGATAATGTTATCCGGGAAGGTAAGGTACTTGACGAGAATAGTACAGATGATAGGGTTATAGGTGTGCAACGTTTCAATAAAATGTTAGCTTCCAATAAAAATGTTACGGCCACTATACTTCAAACAGTTGGTGTTAAAGAATATGACGGAATGGCTATTGCTGTTGTAAAATAAAGAATTCAAGATGAGTCAAAACAAAAAAATAACGACACTTTTTACTGATATAGGTGGGGTATTACTCACTAACGGCTGGGATAGGAAGGCAAGAGCCGAAGCCGCACAACTATTTAATCTGGATCTTATAGAGGTGGAAGAAAGGCACCACCTCACTTTTGATACCTACGAGGTTGGAAAAATTACGCTTGATGAGTATTTGGATAGGCTTGTGTTTTACGAAGACCGGAATTATTCTAAGGAAGACTTTAAAGAATTTATGGTCAGTAAATCTCTTCCATATAATGATATGATTAAGCTGATATGCGATCTAAAGAAGAAGTATAACTTAAAGGTGGCGGTTATCAGTAATGAAGGGAGAGAGCTTAATCAGTACCGGATCAGTACGTTCAAACTAAATGAATTTGTTGATTTTTTCATCTCTTCAAGTTTTGTCCATTTCAGGAAGCCTGATGCAGATATCTTTAAGGTGGCTATAGACATTTCTCAAAGTGATGTCGAAACCAGTGTTTATATAGATGATAGGATGCTTTTCGTACAAATTGCAGAGGGCCTGGGGCTAACCGGAATCTGTCATATTGACTATGAAGACACCAAAATAAAACTGGAACAACTCGGCTTAAGTGTCGATTGATTGCATTTCTAAAAAATAATTACACCCGTTGGTCGAAATTTTTAGGGAGTTTGTCGTGAGTTACACGATGCTGGTATAATACGCCGATTTTTGCTGAAACGAAAGGGGAGTAGTGACGTCTTATTAATAAAAACAATAAGAAAAATCCTAAAACATAAAGTCATGAAAACTCTAACAAAAGCACTATTCGGAACAGCATTAGCAGCAATCTTTTTAACCTCTTCGGCAATGACAACTTTAGCTGCCAATAACATTGAAATTACTTCAGTAAAAACAACTTCAAAAGGAATCAACAGAATTTGGGTTGCAGGAAATGTGAAGATTGTGTTAACCCAAAGTGATAAAGAAGGCGTTTTTGTTGATGAAAACTTCAATGCAAATAATACATCAGTTTTAAGAAGAGGAGAAACTTTGTTTATCAACTCTACAGAAAGTAATCAGGTTACGGTAAACGTTTCTGTAAAGGATTTGCAAAGAATAGAAGCTGCAGGTAGTTCAGTAGTTGTTACTAAAGGCAACTTTGATGTAAAATATCTTCAGTTGTTTTTAAGTCAAAGTGCAACAGCTAAAATTAACTCTAGGGTGGGTAGTTTATATACAGTGATCAGTGAGGATGCAGTGTTAAAGATGAGTGGTAGTTCAGATGAGCATACCTTGATCGCAAGCAATATGGAGAATGTTAAATTTGATAATTTTGCCAGTTTGAAAACAGAGAATTTAAGTGAAGGGGTGATTATGAGTGCTGATAAAACAGCGGCAATAAAGTAAAATAAAACGCTTAATCCATGAGAAAGCCCGGTATTACCGGGCTTTTTTTATGACTTTATTTCAGCTTGCTTTATGGCATTGGACTTTCGTCGGCCTTATTTATTTCACTTTTAGTAGGGGCCGCATCTTGTACATCAGCTGGCTCCGAGCCTTTCAAATAATTAGGCAGGTTTAATCCGGCCATATTAAACAAGTCATTAAGCGGCGGAACAGTTTTCATCATTCCTGAAACAAAATTGGCGGTAGATGAATTGCCGTTTTCATTAGCACCATTGCCAGAATCCCACACTGTGATCTTGTCGATCTTAATATTTTTCACTGCTTCAACCTGTGTTTTCACCAATTCCGGTAATTTCTCAATTAGCAATAACTGGAATGCTTTGGTTGGATCGCCACCCGCCGCGGCTACTACTTCTTTATAACCTTCTGCCTGTTTCGTTAGTATTTCGAATAAACCTTTTGCTTCGGCTTCCATTTTTGCAAAGATGGCGTCTGCTTCACCTTTCGCATTTTCCCTAATGGTTTCGGCATCGGCCTGTGCTTGTATAATTGCCCTTTGCTTCGCAATTTCAGCAGGAATAACAATATTGGCAATCTGTGTTGCCCTTTCTCGTTCAGAACGGGCAGCCTCGGCTTTTTGTTCGGCCAGGTACGATGCTTCTAAAGCCTGAGCCTGTTGAACCTTTTCAGCAGAAACAGCTATTTTTAGTGATTCAGCTTCTTTCTCTCTACGAAGTGCGTCGGAATTAGCAATATCTATTTTTGCTTCATTTTCTCCTTTTACGGCAATGGCATTGGCTTCTGAAGTTTTGATACGCGTATCTCTCTCCGCTTCGGCCTTACCAATTTTCTCATCTTTAACGGCCGAGGCGATGCTGATTTCCCTATCTTTTTGAGTGATGGCAATTTTAACATCACGTTCACGTTGGGTCTCGGCAATCTGAACGTCTTTTTCCCTGTCAGCAATAGCTTTACCGGTTTCACCTATTTTGGTTTGTTCTGCCACACTAATCAAAGCCTCGTTAATGGCCTTTGCGGCGGCTTCCTTACCAAGTGCTTCGATATATCCAGACTCATCCTTGATATCAGTAACGTTAACGTTGATCAGTTTAAGTCCGATTTTTTTAAGCTCAGTATCTACATTTTTCGAGATGTTATCCAGAAACTTATCCCTGTCAGAGTTTATTTCTTCAATGGTCATGGTGGCAATAACCAAACGGAGCTGTCCAAAAAGAATATCCTTGGCCAATTCCTGTATCTCAGGTGCGGCAAGGCCAAGCAATCGTTCCGCAGCATTGTTCATGCTGTCGCTTTCTGTTGAAATGGCAATTGTAAAGCGACAAGGAACATCGACCCTGATGTTCTGCCTGCTTAATGCATTTACTAAATTCGCTTCAATTGAAATCGGCTTAAGGTCAAGGTATGCGAAGTCCTGGATAACGGGCCAGATAAACGCACCTCCGCCATGAATACACTTGGCCGAAGTACCCCCGGTTTTTCCGTAAATAACCAATATTTTGTCGGAAGGACACCTTTTGTAGCGGGCAATTAATGCCGATAGCATTACAAAAATAACGATAACGGCAACAACGATGATGGTAAGTGGTGATTGTAAGATGTTTTCCATTCTAAATTCTTTCTACTAGGACTATGTTTTGGGTTTCTATACTAATGATGGTTACAGTTGATGCGCTTTCTATTGATTCTCCATTGGTAATGGCATCAATTTCCCGAAAGGATCCGTTAATGCTGATCTGGATTTTACCGGTTCCTGTTTTATTTGCGGGGATGCGCAGATAAACAGTAGCATTTTTGTTTAAGGTAGATTCTATCTTAAAAGTATTGTTCTCTGCCAGCTTTTGAATTTGCTTCATGATCAGGAAAAACAAAAAGATAAAACCAGCTCCCACTAAAACGGATACGATGATCAGTAAAGGTTTATTCGTAATAAGGGAGTAAAATGAGATTCCGGCCCAACTCAATCCCAAAAGAAAGTTAATTAAATTTCTGAATGAGAATAACTGAAAGGGGGCATCAGCATGGTCAAGGTTTCCATCAAAATCAGCGTCTATCCCGTCTGCAGAATCAACACCAATAAATGTTAAAATAGTTTGAATTATAAATATCAAACTTACGGGTATAGCTATATACCAATATGCCCTTAGTAAGGGTTCGAGAGCGTTAAAGTAATCCATTGTTGTAAAAATAGAGATTTTCCAAAACTTAAACAACACAAAAATGGCATTAAAAAACACCAATTTTGGTTTGGAAATCCAGGCAGTAAACTTTATGAAAATTAACAATTGAGATTTATTAATTAATACATTTGCGTTTAGTAACAACCTTTAACCGAATAAAAAACGATAATCATGAGTAATTCTGATAACTCTTCCGGACTTAACGACGTAGTATCTCACAATGTATATTTTGAAGGCAAGGTGCAAAGCCTTGGCCTGGAAACACTAAAAGGAAAAGCTACTGTTGGTGTAATGAAAAAGGGAACATATACATTTTCTGCATCCTTGCCAGAAGAAATGGTAGTCATATCGGGCATTATGCATGTAAAACTTCCGGATGAAAGCTATAAGGAATATAAAAGCCAAGAAAATTTCCACGTAGCTGCTGGTACTTCTTTTGACATTATATGTAACGACGATGTAGCTTATATCTGCTATTACGGATAATCTGACTCATTTATTTTATCTAAAAGCATATTGTTTTTTGCGTATTTGTGCAAATTTGCATTTATTTGCATAATAAATATGCGATATGGACATCATTGAAAAAACGATAAAGGCAAGGCGAGCCACCAAAGCCGTATTCTTAGTATGCGGACTCGGCGTGTCGAGTTGGGCACCAATGGTTCCTTATGCAAAAGAAAGGCTTCAGTTAAACGATGCAAGTTTAGGCTTGCTTCTTTTGCTTTTAGGTACCGGCGCAATCAGCATGATGCCCGTAAGTGGTATTTTGTCAAATCGCTATGGGAGCCGCATAGTTATGCTTTGCTCTGCTTTAGTTATGGCGCTAACACTTCCATTGCTTTTAATTATGGATAATGTGGTCTGGATGGGAGTGGTACTGTTCATATTCGGTTCAGCAGTTGGTACTGTTGATGTGGCCATGAACTCTCACGGAGTACACGTGCAAAACAGATTTGGTAAACCAATTATGTCGTCCCTTCACGGGCTTTTCAGTGTTGGCGGGCTTTTGGGCTCCCTGGGCTTGGGTTTTCTGATGAAACTTGGCCTGGAGCCAATAACTGCCGCCGTAAGTATTGCTGTTTTGCTGATCATTATTGTTTCATGGAAATATAGCTCATTATTTGACCAGCAGACCGAAAGAGATGCCATTAAAGATTTCTCTTCACATGATCAGAATAGCAATTCCAGCTCGTTCTCGTGGCTAACCGGAGGTGTTCTTTTTCTAGGAGCAATGTGTTTCGCTGTTTTTCTGGCCGAAGGATCAATGTTAGACTGGAGTGCAGTCTTTTTAACAGAAAACAGAAAAATAGACGAGGAACTGGCTGGTGTTGGTTATGCAGCGTTTTCAATTGCAATGGCCACTATGCGATTACTTGGAGATAAACTGGTTTCTCATCTTGATGGGCCAAAAGTTGTTATTGGTGGAAGCCTTATTGGTGCCGCAGGTATCTTTTTAGTAATACTTACGCCTTGGTTGGTTACAGCATTGCTAGGTTTCATCTTATTGGGCTTAGGCGCAGCCAATATAGTTCCTGTGTTCATTAGCGAAGGTGGGAGATTAAAAAATGTTTCTGCCTCAGTATCTATTCCGGCAATTACCACCATTGGTTATGCCGGACAACTGGCAGGACCAGCGATGCTTGGATTCATTGCTCATCACTATTCGTTGCCTATAGCTTTAGGCTTTAGCGGCTTTTTGCTTATTCTGGTAGCTGTTTTCTATAAAATGAAACCTAAACATTAGTGTTATGTTAAGAGAAGAGCGGTTTGATCATATCATTAGTCTTTTAAAGCGCGACGGTAAAGTAGCTTACGATTTGCTGTCGGCCGAACTAAATGTTTCTGAAGATACCATCAGAAGAGACATTGAAACGCTTCATAGCAATGGATTACTAGCCAAGGTAAGAGGCGGCGCTATTTTACCTTCAAGAAATCCTTTAAGTTTTCAGAATCGCACGGCCTATCTTACCGAAGGAAAAGATATAATAGCCCTAAAGGTCCAGCAATTTATAAAAAAAGGGCAAACCGTGTTTATGGATGGAGGAACAACTATATGTGCAATTGCCGCACATTTGCCGCTAGATTCCTGCTTTAGGGTGGTTACTAATAACCAGGCACTTATTCCAATACTGTCAAAGTTTAAAGAAATTGAAATAATTGTACTTGGTGGGGTTTATAACCGTAATACGGAAACCAATACCGGTGTTAAAACTTGCGAAGAGGTTAAGCATTATGTAGCAGACCTGTATCTTATGGGAACATGTGCTGTGCAAAGTAAATTTGGAATTACGGCCGCAATAAATGAAGATGGAGAAGTAAAACAGGCAATGCTAAATGCTTCAATAAAAAAGATCGCATTGAGTAACACAGAGAAATTGGATGGTGTGCATAGTTTTAAGGTATGCGATATGCAGGAAATAGATGTGCTGATTACTGATATCCCAAGTGACGATAGCAGATTAGATGCCTACCGTAATTTGGGAATAAAACTGGTTTAATCAAGAAGAAGGGTGGATGAACCCTAAACACCCACCCTGGTTCCTGCACTTATCTCCCTCACTTTCCTAAAAGGTCCTCCCCGGACATATATAGTTATGCAAAAGCAAGGCCAGCCAATATAAAGTCCTTTAAAGCATTAATAACCAGCTATCCCCAAAATTGCCAGTGTATAATATGCATCAAAATGTAGAAAAATATCCTGAATTGCGCCGGTGTGTATATCCTGCAAATAAATTTTGGTTAGAAATGCAATCTTCGGTCTTTGCTTGATGGTTTAAAATAGGTATATTCAGCTAACCAAATACTAAGAATTAATTTAAATATAACCTTTAAATAAAATTGAGGCTATTTAAGTTTTGTTACTTAGCGCACAAACAGACAAGCTCCAATGAAAGACCTTAAAAGCTTTGAATATATCTATATCCAGCATTGGGAAAAATTATATGCCTTCTGTTTTAAGATGACGGGTGATGAATATGTTTCACAAAACATAGTACAAGATATCTTTACTGACCTTTGGGACAGAAGAGATAAAGTCCATATTTTATCCATAGAACATTATTTATTTAGGGCCGCCAAAAACCAGGTATTAAAAGAGTATAGAAAAAAGCGCTTTGATACCGTAGTTATTGAGGAAAAATTTGAGAACTACCTGGTCGAGAACACTTCTTCGCTGGAACCCGAATTGCTGGATAAACTTTATTCCTTATTGGAACATCTTCCTGAAAAAAGAAAAGAAATTCTGATCATGAATAAATTAGAGGAAATGGATATAGCGCAAATTGCAGCTAAGCTAAACCTCTCTAAACAAACGGTAAAAAACCAGGTTTCCTCTGCATTAAAACAGTTAAGACTTCATGCCGGAGAAACATCTTTGCTCATCTTCGCAATTGGAATTTACTTCGCCGCTCATATCATACTATAGCGTACGCCGTGATCTCGAAATGACGGTACCTTTAATACGGCAGTCTTAAGAAGGTAATTTACAATTAACAATTATTTAACAAACCCGGATAGTACTTTTTTGCCATCGCTGGTACTTATAGTTGATTTATAAGTATTATGACAAAAAAGAACATACACTATCTCAGGCATCTGATAGAGAAAAGCGAGAAAAATGAAATTTCTGAGGCAGAGAAAAATCTGTTGGAAGATTTTCTAAAAAAGGAGTTTGACAATGCTGAATGGGATAACATTAAAATGGGTTCTAAAGAAAATGTTTCTGCCGAAATATTTAAGAACATAAAAGCCCATGGCACCGTAAAAAAATCTTTCGCAATCTATTATAAGTACGCAGCCGCTGCATGTATTGTCTTGATGGTGGGCATTGGAATCTTTTTAAACTCTAAGGTTGATATTAAAGATATTACCGTAACAACTGCGTCTGCTACCGATTCGGTAAAACTTAATGATGGTACGTTAGTTTACCTTGCTGCAAACTCGGTTTTTAAATACCCTGAACAATTTAATAGCAAAACCAGATCTGTTACCCTGCTAAAAGGTAATGCTTTTTTTAAAGTAACAAAAGATCCAAAACATCCTTTCATCATTACCTCTGCCAATATTAAAACAAGAGTATTGGGAACCTCATTCCATATCAGCCTTGATAAAGGCAGGTCGAGCGTTACCGTAATCACAGGGCATGTGCGCGTGTCTTCAGATAAGCAGATTACTTATCTGGAGCCTAATGAAAGAGCAGTTTTTACTACATCAGGACTTAAAAAGCAAAGAGTAAGCGATATGTCGCTCTACAGCTGGTACAAGAAGGATATAGATTTAAACAATGTAACCCTCCACAAAGTATTTACCCTCCTCAATTTTAAGTATGGGGTAAACTTTAAACCTGAAGATAAAGAAATACTAAATACAAGGATAACACTATATATCAAAGGCGGTTTATCCCTTCAAAATATCCTGGATCAAATAAATTATGTTACACACCTAAAATTCAAACCATATGGAGATACAGTAACCGTAAGTCATTAAAAAAAAACCGCAGTTGCTGAGAACAACTACGGCTAACTATTAAGTATCAAATAAATTAATAACTTAAATATGCATTATAAATATACTTTTTTTAACCTGAAAAAGATATGTTTTCTGGCTGCGGGTTTCCTGCTTATGCAACCTGCACAGTCAAAAACATTGGTTAACAGTTACTTCAATGAGAATGCTAAGGCATCCAATGAGACCTTGGTAAACATCTTTTTACAATTGAGCAAGCAAACCAGCTATAAGTTTAGCTATAGTGAGGCTGTAATTGCCGATAAGAAGACATACCCGGTAACCTATTCCAAACCACTTAAAGAACTGCTTAAAGACCTGTCAGAGAAAGCCGATTTTAGCTATAGCATTGTTGAAAATCTTGTCCTGATCAGTAAGAATAAAAAAGATAAAGCACCTGCAAAAGTGTCTTCCGTTCAACAAATCATAAAGGGTAAGGTGTTGGATGAAAACGACCTGCCGCTTATAGGTGCAACAGTTAGAGAAACAGATTCTAAAAATGCTGTTAGTACAGGTACAAAAGGGGAATTTGAAATCAGATCTACCAAAGGAAAAACCTTAGAAGTATCTTTTATTGGATATAAAAGTAAACTGGTTGTAATTAATGCCGATGTGCTTACCATTAAACTGGAACCTGATGCATCCAGTTTGGGTGAAGTTTTAGTTGTAGGTTATGGAAAACAAACAAAAAAAGATGTAACCGGTTCTGTTACCCAGTTGGATGAAAAGAGCTTCAGACAAGGAGTTGTGGTATCTGCCGATAACTTATTGCAAGGTAAAGTTGCCGGTGTAAGGGTAGTGAACAGCAGTGGTGAGCCGGGTGGTGGTGTTGATGTAACCATCCGTGGTGTAGGCTCTATCAGAAGCGGAAGCACACCGCTTTTTGTAGTAGATGGAGTACCTCTAACTAACGATGACGTAAGCCCGACCGGACAAAACGTGGGATTCGGATCATCAAAAGCAAAGAACCCGCTTAACTTTTTAAATACAAGTGATATTGAATCTATTTCTGTTTTAAAAGATGCTTCTGCGGCAGCAATTTATGGAGCCCGCGGATCCAACGGTGTTGTTATTGTAACTACCAAAAAAGGGAAAAAGGGAGAGGCTACCTTTACAGCCGATTCTTACCTTGGCCTTTCTACCGTAGCACATAAGCTTGATTTGCTTTCTGCAGATGAATATCGTAATGCAATTACCGAGAAGGCTTTTGATCATGGCGGCAACACCGATTGGCAGGATGTGATTTACCGTCGTGCACAAACCAGAAACAGCTCACTATCGTTTTCAAAACAAACAAATTCCGGAAACTACTATGTATCAGCCGCACAGATGGATCAGGAAGGTATTGTTAAAAACAGTGATTTCAGACGTACATCTGGAAGGATCAACGCTTCTGAATCTTTTCTTGATAACCAGCGTTTAAAAATCGGGGTAAATCTTACCGCAAGTGAAACAAAAGATGATGGCGTTCCAACCAGTGATGATGGAGGTTCTAATGGACAGCTGATCATCCAAACGCTAATGTCTAATCCAACACGTCCGGTATTTGATGAAAATGGTAAATACACCAATTTCAATATGAATGCGCATTACAACCCGGCTTATTTGCTGAGCGTTTACCGCGACAGGACACGCACGTTAAGGGTGCTTGGAAATATGGACCTTTCTTTCAGAATAGTAAAAGGCCTTGAATACAAATTTAACCTGGGCTTAGATCGTTCTGTAGCTGAAAGGAATACCACTATATTCCCTAACCTTACAGATATTAACCCAACAGGAAAATACGTACAGTATAATCTAAACTCCAAAAGTACGCTTATGGAGCACTACCTGAATTATAACCTGTTAGAAGGTAAACACAAACTGGAAGTACTTGGCGGGTTCTCGTATCAAAAGTTTGAGCGGGGCGGAAATAGCTTTAGTATTGATGGAATAGCTGCTGAAAGCTCAGGTGTTTTGCCTGAAAATAACCCAGGCTTTGCAGGTAAACAAACGGGAGTATTTGGATTTGCACAGGAAAATGAATTGCAGTCTTTTTTCTCAAGGGTTAACTACTCGTATGCCAACAAATACCTGTTAACAGCCTCTGTACGTGCCGATGGTTCTACACGTTTCGGAAAAAACAACAAATACGGTTACTTTCCTTCCTTTGCACTCGGCTGGAACATGTCGCAGGAAGATTTCCTGAAAGATGTTTCTTTCCTTGATAACCTGAAATTAAGAGCTAGCTGGGGCCAAACCGGTAACCAGGAGGTTGAAAACAAAATCACCAAAGCCAGTTACGCATTATCAACAGGCGATGGATACTACCTTTATAATGATTTAGCTCTGGTAAATGGTATCTCTGTTACCAGAACACCAAATCCTGATTTAAAGTGGGAAGTAGTAACGCAATACAACGTGGGATTGGATTTCGAATTATGGAAAGGCAAATTATATGGAACATTAGATTACTTCAAAAAAACCACAACCGATGCGATTCTTAATATCCCCTCACAGGTTTTAAGTCCTACCAATACAGTATGGGTAAATATTGATGGTAAAATTGTAAACAAAGGATTTGAGTTTATGCTGGGTTCTAAGCTGATCGACAACGGTAATTTCAACTGGTCAATTGATGTGAATGGTGCCACACTTCAAAACAAAATTGAAAACCTACCCGTTTCCGAAATCCTTTCAGGAACTATCTCAGGTCCCGGACAATCAGGAGTAGCTGCCAATATTTATAAAAGTGGTTATGCTGCGGGCTCATTTTATTTATTGGAACATATCGGATATGATGATAAAGGAGCTAACATCTTTAAGGATGTTAACAACGATGGGGTAATCAATAACAATGACCGTGTGATTATTCAGGGTGCAATTCCCAAATTTACTTATGGTTTTAATAGCCAGATGAACTACAAAAGCTTCGACTTCTCCTTTTCAATCATAGGCCAGTCAGGTGGTTATTTAGTAAATAATACAGGGTTAAACGCATTAAATATCAATAACCTGGCTTCAGACAGAAACGTTTCCCGCCGTTATTTTAAATCTGGTGCCAATCCTGCAAATCCGCCTCAGCTTTCTACACTTTACTTAGAGAAATCAGATTTCTTAAGGCTTAATTCAGCACGTTTGGGCTATAATTTTAAGTTCAACAAGTTGACCTGGCTTAATGGTTTAGGTATTTACGTTACCGGACAAAATTTATTTACAATCACTAAATACAGTGGTTACGACCCATTAATTAACAGTCCAAAAGCGAGTGGTGGAAACCAATCATTGGGTATAGATTATTCTAGTTATCCAACTGCAAAAACGTTTCTTTTTGGCGCAACTATAAAATTATAAAAATGAAAACAAACAAACTATTTAGAGCAAGAAATATCATATTTCTACTTGGAGCCTTGTTTCTTACCAACTGTACAAAATTAAACGAGGTTGTGCTTGATGAAGTATTAGGTGAGGATGCTTCCAATCCGGCGGGTGCTTTAGCAGCAGCTTACGACAGATTGGGCGACGGAACCTTTGTAGATCATGGGGCGGTATTTTCATTACAGGAATATACTACAGATGAGGCCCTGCTGCCTACACGTGGAAGCGACTGGGGTGATGGGGGTAAATGGCGTTCTATGCATGAGTTTACCTGGGCAGCAGATAATCCTATTGTAACAGATAACTGGAATATGCTTACCAATGGTATCACCAGATCACTAACAGCTATAAAAGCAAACAGCACAGGCACTGGCGCGCAAAAAGACCTTTTTCTTGCCGAAGCTAAAGGTTTATTAGCCTACTATACTTACACCACACTTGATCTGTTTGGGCAAGCTCCTTACCGTGATCCGGCCAATGAAAATGCCCCGCTAGAAATTAGACAGGCGGCATCGGCCATAGACGGACTTATTACAGAGGTAGAGGGTTTAATTCCAAGTCTTGCCACGTTGGGAGAGCAATCTACCCACAACGGAAGGTTTACTAAAGAAGCGGCTTATGGATTATTGGCCAACATGTATCTTAACCGTGCATTGTATAAAGATCGCTATGCGGCTTCCTTTAATTTTAATGAGAAGTCGGTAAACAGCAATGACACCGACATGGATAAGGTGATCTATTACACTTCATTGTTGATCAACCCTGGTAAATTCCGTCTGGAAAGTAACTACTTCGACAACTTCGCTATCAAAAATTCAGGCGGTTCTGAACTTATCTTTGTGGTGGTACAAAAAATAGATTACATCAGAAACGGTTCTAATTCCTTTGCTTATGTTGGGGTAGAGCGTAACCAAAAACCATCTCCTGCAAACAGAGGAACTAATGCAGCATGTATCAGTCCGGAATTTTATGCTACCTGGAATGGAAACCACGACGATCCAAGGTTTACCAGAAAGTATCAATATAGTGATGGAACCTGGTTTATGAACGATGCAGTGGGTAGTGTTCCCGCATCGGATATTGTCCCTAAAAGTAATAATCTGCCATGGTTTCACTTCAATCGCGGTATCATGGTTGGGCCTCAGTATGGTCCTAAACTTAATGCTTCGGGTGGTTTTGAAATGACTGACAATGGAAGGATTAAAGTTTCTGAGCTTTATATGGAAAAAAGCACCGGTACACGCATGGACTTTACTCCTGAGCTTAATTTTACTAATCCTACACAAGCTGTATTTGCTCAAAACCAGATCAACAGAGGGGCACGGGTATTTAAGTTTGAGTTTGACCCTGAAGAAGGAAATGGTAGCAGTAATGTTGATATCCCGTTGTTCCGTTTAGGGGTTATTTATACCATGAGGGCAGAAGCTTATTTCCGTAAAGGACAAACTGCGTTGGCATTAAACGACATCAACATTTTACGCACTTCAAGAAAAAGAGAATCACTTTACGGAAATGCACCGGGTGTAGCGATAACATCGCTTGACGAGGCTACCCTTTATAAAGAGATTGCTTTTGAAACGTATTGGGAAATGTTCAGAAGACCACAGATGATCCGTTTTGGGAAATATGAGATTCCTTTTAGCGCCAAGCCAACAACTCAGCCTACCAGAAGGATATTTCCAATACCTCAATCAACTTTAGATGTAACCAAGGCATTCCACCAGAATCAAGGATACTAAGGTCATTCTGTATTACTATAATTTATTAGGGTTGTCAGCGGGAATTTTACTCCCTGACAACCCTTTTTATACGGCATGGTTAAAGCTGGTTCGTCGCTTGTTTTACGCTGGTTCGAGAAAATGCACATTTTTACGAATTAAGCATGAATAAGGGAGGTCAGAAAGACGAACTATTGTGTTTATGGGATAAAAGGCCCGCCGGGCTCTCCCCATCCCCATTTGGGCATTGGTTCATTCGGATTTAAAGCCACTTCCATTTCTGAAGAATTCAGAACAGCAATCCTGGTTCCCCATTCAATGTAAGCTACAAATGCTGAGCGAAATTCAGGATCATCAGGTAAAGTAAGCTCGTCTGCGGTTTCTATAAGAAGCTGTACCCAGCGTTTTCTATGGGTTTCAGTTAAATGTTTGCCAAGGTGTTTTTGAATCATTTTAAAGTGTGAACCTTCTTCGGAACTGTACATTTTAGGGCCACCAAAAACCTCGGCAATAAAATGTGCTACATGCAGCTGATGATCGGCCGACATATGTTTAAAAATAGGTTCAAGAGTGTCATCCAGCAGAACTTTTTTATAAAAAGAACTCATAAGTTTCTCAAAAACAGGCATGCCACCGGCCCATTCATAAAGTGTTGGAATAGTCTTTTCCATCTGTTTCTATTTTTTGATGATCAATATAAAGATAGATGAATCTAATTATATTCAAATGGCAGTTGATCGCCAATTCTTTTGCCACCCCAAAAGCCTTGTATAAAAAAGCTTCTGTAATCTACATAACTGCCTTTGCTGTCAATGATAGCATTATCTAAAAACAGGCGCATAATAGAACCATCTTTGCCCATCATTTTTGTGATAGTACCATTTTGATCCTGGTTGTCAGCTTTCAAAGCATTGTCTTTATCAAAAACTACATATAGCCGGGTTTTAAATTTTAACTGAATAAAGTTGCTGTCAACTGTATTGATATATTGCTCCATGTTTACCGGATTGGGAGCTAATTGTAATGGCTGATTGTTGTTCTTTACTTCAAGAGTAATAAATCCTTCTTGTCTCAAATTGTTTTTATAGAGCGATCGTAAGTAATGCATAAGGGAACCCTGGTACGCTTTTTTCCTGTTTTCAATCCAGGTGCTTTTTTCTTCTTCAGTGCCTGCTAAATTTTCGAATACAGATTCCCCGTCGTAACTTGTAACTCCCGTTCCCTTGTTGTAACGAAAGTTTCTGAGCAGGTATTTTATGCGGTAGCCCAGGCTTTTGTTTTCAATAATCAGAAAATCATCTGAGGTAGCCTCCAGTATGGTCTTGACGGTCGAAAAATCAAGAATTTCGAGGTTTAGTATCTTGCATTTTTTTGCGTTAACAGACTCA
This sequence comes from uncultured Pedobacter sp., assembly GCF_946479715.1. The sequence goes on from NZ_CAMLHF010000033.1 coordinate 26,802, forward strand.
CCCAGGAAATTCTTAAGAAATATTTTTATGTTTTCTTTGCGCTGAGAATCATTACCGATTACTACTTCACGCAGAACCGTTGCTTTTTCTTTAATATGAATATTTAATGAGGCCGACTGGTCTTGAATAATTACATTTTGTTTTGTGGAAGCATAACCAATCATGCTCACAATTACCTGATAGGTGCCGGGTTTTATATTGGCAAATTTAAATTCGCCCTTTGCATTGGTTGCTGTACCTTTTTCAGAGCCATCAATAAACACAGTAGCACCTTGTATGATTTCCTCTTTTGCGTTAAACACGGTGCCGCTTATCGTAAAAGATTCCTGGGCTTTCAATGAACCTGCGCTAAGTAAAATAATAAAGATTAAGCGTATAATTTGTTTCATGATTAATTAGTTAATGTGATTTACCAACTGCTGCCGGCCCCGCCTCCTCCTGATGAGCCTCCGCTACTGCTTGAAGAACTGCTACTACTACTGGAAGAAGAAGAAGACCAACTGCTGCTACCTGAAGAGGAAGATCCGCTTGAGGTTGATATCTTTGGAATGATAAACTTTATCTTCTCTTCGTATTTGCAATATTCGCATAGATAATAGCTATAGCCGAAACCCTCGTTCTCTGTGGTTGAAGCTTTATGGATAGCCCTTCGTTTATATAAAAAGGTATGGAAATGGCATTTTGAGCATTCCTGAGCTTTAGATTCAGGATTCTTATAATCGAGTATCAGTTCTGTTTTACAAGACCTGCACACCCACACATCATAATCTATTGAGCCAATTTGCTCTTCTATAATATTTCCTTTTAACAGGTATTGATCATCTTTTTCCTCATTTAGTATAATCATCTTATTGCTGCATTTTTCACATATCATTGGGCTTGATCGCAAAGTATGCAGAAGTTCAGTGTAATTATTCCAGTAGGATCTTAAAAATGTTGTAGGGAATGCTTTTCTGATGTATTGGGATGGTAAATGGGTAGATTGCCATGCCAGATATTGTTCGTGTGGTGTTTTATCCTTTAGAGTGGTAGTTAACCTTCTGCCTAAAAAATAGAAGTGCAGGTTCACATACGCCCATAAAAAGAAATAGAGTATTAGAATTGTTCTGATGTTATGCCATTCAAATGGCAGGTATACGTTTAATAAAATAACCAGGGTAACAGGGGCTATCCAGAGAAAATAGATGACAGGATTTTTTAGTAGCGGTATGCCTTTGTGTGCTGTTAATCGCTGACCTACCATGGAAGAAAATACAATATAAATGGCAAGGATTATGAGCAAAAGGAAATCAACAATGGGAGCTGCTCTTTGTTTTACAGGCGCTGCGAGGGCTTGTGGGGTGATATCATAAGGTTCTGAAATGCCGGGGTCAATAATAACCGGTGGGGCCTCAACTTCTGCAACTGAAGTGCTGTCGGGTGCTTGGTATATTGCATTGTTTTCGCTGGTTATATGTTGAATAACCGCATCTACGCCTTTTTTTACTGCACTGTTGTAGTCGTTTTGTCTGGCATAGGGAATCATGTAATCTTGCTGGATTTTGTAACATGTTACATCTGGTAATATTCCCTCTAGCCCATAACCTGTTTCAAATTCTATCCGGTGTTGGTCTTCAACTATAAATATAAGCAGGCCATTATTGGTTTTCTTGTCACCAATTTTCCATGAGTTGAATAGCATTGTAGCAATTTCCTTGGGCACATTATCTCCAATACTCTTGACAAATACCACATCGATATGTGCTTTCCCCGACTGGTCTAATTCCCTTAGTTTTTCATTTAATGTGGAAACAGTCTCGTCTGCAAGTATTTTATCCGGATTGCTTACGTATGATTCGTTAAGTGTTTTAGGATCGGGGATGTTAAGAATTAATTTCTCTTTAGATTGTTTACACCCAATAAATATGGAGAGTAAAAGGAAAAATGGAAGTAGTGTTGATGTTCTCATGAGCGTTTGTAGCGATAAGTAAATATCTCTTTTTTTCTGTAAGTTTGAAATAGTAGTACTATGAATCATTTAAGGCCCTTACTGGCTACATATGCATACAATATTACAGGATCCTACGAGGCCTCACTCGATATCGTACAAGATGCTTTTCTAAAATTCTTGCAGATAGATACCACTAATGTTATTAATGAGAAAGCCTATTTGGTGCGTTCGGTAATTAATCTGGCTATTAATTACAAGAAGCAAAGTGAGCGGTTTCAGCATGAATATCCGGGGATATGGTTGCCGGAACCAATTGATACTAATGAGGTAGATTCTGCTTTGAGTAAAAAGGAGGTGCTTTCTTATTCTCTGATGGTGCTTCTGGAAAAATTAACGCCTCGCCAAAGGGCAGTTTTTATTCTAAAAGAAGCTTTTGATTATAGCCATGAAGAGATTGCTGAGGTATTGGAAATAACAGTTGATAATTCGCGACAGATTTTGAAGCGAGGAAAACAAAGCTTGCAGCAGGGAGAGAAGCCTGGTAAAAAGGATGTTGAAACTGAATTGCTCTTAAAATATGTAAATGCAATAAATAGGGGTGATGTTCAGGAGCTGGAGTTGATACTTAAGGCCGATATTTCTGTGATGTCTGATGGCGGAGGAAAAGTGCTGGCTGCTTTAAGGCCTATTTTGGGTAGGACTAACGTAATTAAGTTTTTAAAAGGGTTGCAAACGAAATTCTTTTCGAAGCGAACCTTTAAATATGGATGGATCAATCATCAACCGGCAATGTTTCATTATGAAGACGGGGTGATGGTAAGCTGTCAGATATTTGTTTTTGAGCAAAATGAAATTGCTAATCTCTTTTTTATCCGAAATCCAGATAAGTTGTCACGCTTTAGATATGCTGATTGTCTTTAAGAGAAAAAGAATATTTTATGTTACGAATTAGTCAGAATGAAATCCCGGAAGGGTTATTTAAAGCAATGTGGCAGATAAAGGATTATCTCCGCAGTTCAGGAATTGATCCACTATTAATTGATTTATTGGATGTGAGAGTATCGCAGATTAATGGCTGCGCATATTGTTTAGATATGCACTCTAAGGAAGCAGTACACAAAGGAGAAACATTACAGCGGCTGATCTCGCTGTCGGTTTGGAGAGAAACGGACTATTATACGCCTAAAGAAAGAGCTGTATTTGCTTTTGCTGAAAGATTAACCAATCTTCAGGAAGAGAAAGAATCAGATGATCTGCATGATGAACTTAAAAAACATTTTTCTAATACAGAGATTGCAAATCTTTCATTGGCAGTTGCCCAAATAAATTCATGGAACAGGCTGGTTAAGTCTTTTGGAACAATAGCTGGGACATATGAAGTGAAGTAATATTTTTTTTCATAGATTTATGCATTATGAACAAGTCTAACAGAAGAAAATTTATTGGAACTGCTGCAGTACTTGCAGTGGGGACAGCTGCAACCGCTATGCCGTTATCAAATATGAAAAAAAATTACCCGGTGGTACACCATGTGTTTTTCTGGTTGAAAAATCCAGATTCAAAAGAAGATCGTGATAAATTAGCCGCAGGTGTGAAAGCACTTTCGAAAATCCCAACGGTAAAAGAATTGCATGTGGGTATTGTAGCCAGTACTGAAAAACGTGATGTTATTGATAGCAGCTGGGGAGTATCTGAACTGATGTTTTTTAGCGATCTTGAAGGTCAGGCAACCTATCAAACACATCCAATACACCTGGAATTTATAAAAAACTACAGCCATTTATGGGAGAAAGTAGTTGTTTATGATGCAGTTGAGGCCTAAAATAGAATCGTTTTAAATATCATTTAGTAATTCGCTATTACATAAAGCATAAAGTAATTACTTAAGTTTGAAAGAAAAACCGTTATGAAATTTTATCACATTTTAAAGAGTGCACACTCAGGATGGCGTTATCTCGTCTTAATTTTATTGGTAGTGGCAATAGTAACTGCAATTGCAGGATGGCTTGGAAAAAAACCATATACAGAAGGAAATAGAAAATTGAATGTGTTTACTTTAATCTTTGTACATATCCAAATTTTATTTGGTTTGGTATTGTACTTTGTGAGCCCGCTTGTTGAAGCAGGAATAAGATATTGGAAAATGGAACATATTGCAATGATGATTTTTGCTGCCATTTTAGTTACTGTAGGCAATGCAAGATCGAAAAGAGTAGATGATCCATCAGGCAAACATCGTACTATTGCGCTATATTTTGGATTAGGACTAATCGTGATCATCGCATCAATTATACAGATGACTATGGTAGATCCTAGTCGTAGTTTTTTTGGAGTTTCATAAATTTCACAATTTAATTTTGTTTAGTAAGATTTATTTATATTTTTGTTGCACATGATTAACAATATACATACTTGGCAGTGGCGTGGTAATTCTGAAAAGAGTTTCGTCGTAACCTTGTGTACCTTATAGTTTATCAACCTAAACCAAACCACATTGTAAAACCCGACGTAACCACACGCCGGGTTTTTTTATGATCCGGCAATTTGAATAAATGAATTGAAAAAAATGTTATTATGAATAATTATACCATTAACACAGCTTATAAAAAGAGACTTGCAGATACCACTACCCCGGTAAGTATTTACCTGAGATTGAGAGATGTATTTCCAAATACAATTTTACTGGAAAGCTCTGACTACCATAGTCGTGAGAACTCTATGAGTTATGTCTGTGCCGAACCTGTTGCGGGTATTATACTGCAAGATGGTGTGCTTTCTTCTTACTTTCCTGACGGACGGAAAGAGGAAAAAACGGAGTTTGTACTAACCGAAGAAATAGATGCTTTTAAAGCTGCTTTTACACCAGATGTAATTGATGGCAACAGACATATTTCCAGTGGTTTGTTTGGCTATTTTACTTGGAACGCTGTACAGCATTTTGAAGATATTACCTTTTCTTCTGAAACTCCGAAAGGCGAAGAGATTCCAACAATGCAGTACCATATTTACCGGTATATTATTGCTATTGACCATTTCCGCAATGAGATCACCTTGTTCAAAAATAGGTTTAATGGGGATGATAATGAGGACCTGGAAAAGATGGAATACATTATTCAGAACAAGAACTATCCTGAGTATAGTTTTAAAACGAATGGTGAAGAGCACTCCAACCTGACAAACGAGGATTTCATGAACATGGTTGATAAACTTAAGAAGCACATATTGCGTGGAGATGTTTTTCAAATCGTTCCTTCCAGAGCTTATAACCAGGGTTTTTTAGGAGATGAGTTTAATGTTTACAGATGCTTAAGATCAATAAATCCATCGCCATATTTGTTTTATTTTGATTATGGAAGCTTTAAGCTTTTTGGGTCATCACCAGAAGCTCAAATTACCATAAAGAATAATGTAGCTAATATTTTTCCTATTGCAGGTACGTTTAAACGCACAGGGAATGATATAGAGGATGCAGAACAAGCAAAAAAACTGGAAGAAGATCCTAAAGAAAGTGCTGAGCATGTAATGCTGGTAGATTTGGCCAGGAATGACCTTAGCAGGCATTGCAGTGGTGTTCAGGTGAAATCTTTTAAAGAAGTGCAATACTATTCTCACCTGATTCACCTGGTTTCTAAAGTGAGTGGCAACCTGCAGGAAAATGTATCTGCATTTAAGGTTGTTGCCGATACTTATCCGGCAGGAACATTAAGCGGAGCACCTAAATACAGGGCTATGCAATTGATTGATGAGAATGAAGGCCTCGGAAGGAACTTTTATGCCGGGGCACTTGGCTATATGGGCTTTAATGATGAGTTTAATCACTGCATCATGATCAGGACATTTATGAGTAAAAACAACCAGCTTCATTATAGAGCAGGTGCCGGTATTGTTGCCGACTCTGTTCCTGAAAATGAACTAAATGAGGTAAATAATAAAATTGCTGCTTTGCGCAGGGCAATAGAAATGGCTACGCAAATTTAAGATGGAGAATAATAAGATCATGCAAAAGAAAGTTTTGGTTATAGATAATTACGATTCGTTTACTTATAACCTGGTGCATTTAGTAAATGAATTGGGCAGGGATGTTGAGGTGTGGAGAAATGATAAATTTGAACTTGCCGATGTTGAGCAGTACGATAAGATTTTGCTTTCGCCAGGACCAGGGATACCTGAAGAGGCGGGTTTACTAATTGATGTAATCAAAACCTATGCGCCTACCAAAAGTATTTTTGGTGTTTGCCTGGGTCAGCAAGCTATTGCTGAAGCATTTGGCGGAAGTTTGTTAAATTTAGGCAGGCCTATGCATGGAATTGCTACACCGATTACAGTGCTGGATAAGAGTGAGCTTTTATTTAAAGATTGCCCTGATGTAATTAAAGTAGGTCGCTATCACTCATGGGTGGTTAGTAATAAAGGGCTGCCTGATTGCTTTGTGGTTACGGCAACTGATGAAACAGATGAGATTATGGCATTGAGCCATAAAACGCTTGATGTGCGTGGTGTACAATTCCATCCAGAAAGCGTGCTTACTGAGTACGGAAAACAAATGATGCAGAACTGGTTAGAAAGTTAAATATGAATATTTTAGATAAAATTGTACTGAGAAAGAAGGAAGAAGTGGCCTTGGCTAAGCAGCATGTTTCTGTTAAACAGCTGGAGGCTGCGCAGCACTTTAATCGCAATCCGTATTCTTTTAAAGAGTTTTTATTAGCAGATGACCGAACCGGTATTATTGCTGAGTTTAAACGCCAGTCTCCATCTAAGGGTGTTATTAATGACAAAGTTACAGTTGCCAATGTCACTACGGCTTATGCTTCAGCAGGAGCCTCGGCATTGTCTGTACTAACAGATACCGACTTCTTTGGAGGTCATCAACGAGATTTGCTTGAGGCAAGGGCTGCGAACAAAGTTCCTATTCTGAGAAAGGATTTTATGATTGATGAATATCAGATCCTTGAGGCAAAAGCCTGGGGTGCTGATATCATTTTATTAATTGCTGCGATCCTTACTCCGCAGGAAATTGCTGCGCTGGCGGGCACAGCGAAGGGTTTGGGACTTAATGTGCTGTTGGAAGTGCACAACCAGGAAGAGCTTGAAAGGAGCATTTGTAAGGACCTGGATGCCATTGGCGTGAATAACAGAAACCTTGCTGATTTTACAGTAAATATTCAGACTTCGTTTGGTCTTGCAGATCAGATTCCTGCTGATTTTATGAAGATATCAGAAAGTGCCATCAGCGATACTTCTACAATTAAATTATTAAAACAAGCCGGGTTTAATGGCTTTTTGATTGGCGAAAACTTCATGAAAACTGAAGATCCGGGACTTGCAATCAGAGAGTTTGTCAGTGAATTGATCTCGGTATAACTTTTGTATCTTTGTACTTTACATGGGAAAACAGAAATATTACGACACGGCACTTAAGCCGGAACGGGCGGTACTTGTAGGAGTAATCAGGCCTGGTGAAAAGCCGGATGAAACCAGGGAATACCTGGATGAGCTTGCTTTTCTGGTAGATACGGCGGGTGGTGTTGTGGAACATGAATTTACGCAGAAGATGCTTAAACCTGACCGTGGAACTTTTGTAGGGACAGGGAAATTGGAAGAAATACAGGCTTACGTAAAGTCTGAAGAGATAGATATGGTTGTTTTTGATGATGAGCTTTCACCATCACAACTAAGAAATATTGAACGGGAATTACAGGTTAAAATATTAGATCGGAGTAACCTGATCCTTGATATTTTTGCCAGCAGGGCTCAAACAGCACAAGCTAAAACTCAGGTTGAACTTGCTCAATTACAATACTTATTACCTCGACTTACCCGCTTATGGACTCACTTAGAGCGCCAAAAGGGTGGTATTGGTATGAGAGGTCCGGGTGAGACGCAGATTGAGAGTGATAGAAGGATGATCCTTGAAAAGATTGCCCTTTTAAAAAGCAGGCTGGGCCAGATTGATCGACAAAACGAAACGCAAAGAAAGAACCGGGGACAACTCATAAGGGTTGCTCTTGTTGGGTATACCAACGTAGGGAAATCAACGATTATGAATATGCTTTCTAAATCTGAAGTGTTTGCCGAAAACAAACTATTTGCAACATTGGATACCACGGTAAGAAAGGTGGTTATTGAGAATTTACCGTTTTTACTATCAGATACAGTAGGGTTTATCAGAAAGTTGCCTCACCATTTGGTAGAGTGTTTTAAATCGACATTAGATGAGGTGCGTGAAGCTGATGTATTGATCCACGTTGTGGATGTATCACACGCTAACTTTGAAGATCAGATCAATGTTGTGAATGAGACCCTGAAGGATCTTGGTGCAAGGGATAAAGAGACCATCATGGTGTTTAATAAAATGGATGCTTATGTGAGTCCGGAGCCTGATCATGAAGATGAAGAAAGAGCCGTGCTTACGCTTGATGATTTTAAGCGTAGCTGGATGGCAAATCATAATGCCCCTTCTATATTTATATCTGCCCTGCACAAAGAGAATTTAGAGGAATTTAAACAATTATTATACGATAAAGTTGTTGCTTTGCATACCGAGCGCTATCCTTATGATAAGCTGTTATATTAATTAATGCCGTTAAAGAAGAAAGAGAAAAATTATGGAAAGTAAACGTCAACAGAAATTTGCCGGGGTGATACAAGAGGAATTAGCTGCTATTTTTCAGCGCGAAGGCTCTGCATATTTACCCAATACACTGGTTACTATCACTAAAGTTCGCGTTTCTCCGGATTTGGCGGTAGCAAAGGTTTATTTGAGCTTTTTAAATACAAACAATACGACCTTATCTGTTGCTGAGGTGAATTCTCATTCAAGTGAGATCAGGTATAAACTGGGTGCACGTATTCGTCACCAGGCCCGTGTAATCCCTACGCTTACCTTCTTTTTAGACGACACCAATGAGTATGTAGAGCATATGGATAAGTTGTTCGATAAAATATCCAGAGACCGTAAGGAGACGGATGAGCAAGCCGATTGATCTTATAACGGCCTACTTCACCGAGATCATAACGCTTATCGGAGAAG
>NZ_CAMLHF010000034.1 GCF_946479715.1 uncultured Pedobacter sp.
TAAAGACATAGATAATTACGGTTTACTTGGGTTAACTAACGGCGGATTAAGCTTTATTGAAAATCCATATGCACTTAAGTTTGTCCTAAATGAGCCAATAGAAAGTGCAGCCGATGATGATGAAGATGATGTGAAGCATGGCAGCGGAGCTGTAGATGCTCAGTTATTGCAGTTGTTGAAAGACCTGAGAAAGAAAATTGCCAAACAAAAAAACGTACCTCCTTTTGTCGTATTTCAGGATCCATCTCTTGAAGAGATGTGTACCCATTATCCAATTTCGATGGACGAGCTAAAGCAAATCTCTGGAGTTGGTCATGGAAAGGCGCTTAAATTTGGAGGATCTTTTCTTGAGCTGATCAAAAAATATGTAGAGGATAATGATATCGAACGTCCTATTGATCTTATTATTAAAACCCAGGCCAATAAATCTCAGCTTAAGGTATCGATTATTCAGAATATAGATAGAAAAATTGGCCTTGAAGACATTGCAAAATCAAAGGGTATCACATACGATGATATTTTAAAAGAAGTAGAAGCAATTGTAAACTCTGGCACCAAACTAAATCTTAGCTACTTTGTAGATGAAGTGATAGATGAGGACCGTCAGGATGAAGTATTTGATTATTTCCAATCAGCAGAAAATGACTCAATTGATGAAGCATTAAGAGAACTTGGAGAATCAGATTATTCTCGTGAAGAAATACAGCTGATGCGTATTAAATTCATGTCAGAACTAGGTAACTAACAATAAAAACAACAATGATCAATTTCCCTTTAGATAATTTCAAAAATCAGGAATCAGGTAATTTCTTTTTAATGGCCGGTCCTTGTGCTATAGAAGGCGAAGAAATAGCCATGCGTATAGCCGAAAAGATAGTTACAATAACAGATAAGCTACAAATACCATATATTTTTAAAGGTTCATACCGTAAAGCTAACCGCTCTAAAGGTGATTCTTTTACTGGAATTGGTGATGAAAAAGCACTTAAAATATTAGAGAAAGTAAGTAAAACTTTTGGCGTACCAACGGTAACAGATATTCATGAAAGCGCTGAAGCAGCTATGGCTGCTGCTTACGTTGATGTGTTGCAGATTCCAGCTTTTTTATGCCGACAAACAGACTTGTTAATTGCAGCTGCCAAAACAAATAAGGTTGTAAACGTTAAAAAAGGCCAGTTTTTATCTGCCGGATCAATGAAGTTTGCCGTAGAAAAAGTAGTTGAAGCGGGAAATAATAAAGTGATCCTTACAGATAGAGGTAATACTTTTGGGTATCAGGACCTTATTGTAGACTACCGTGGTTTGCCCGAAATGCAATCTTTTGGAGTACCTGTTGTTATGGATTGTACTCATTCATTACAGCAACCGAATCAAAGCAGTGGTGTAACCGGAGGTAAACCTGCATTAATAGAAACTATTGCTAAGGCTGCAATTGCAGTAGGAGCTGATGGTTTGTTTATTGAAACGCATCCTGATCCGGCAAATGCAAAATCAGATGGTGCTAACATGCTGCATCTCGATTTGCTCGAAGACCTTTTGATTAAACTAATTAGAGTAAGAAAAGCGGTTATTTAACCGCTTTTTTCTGTTAAAGCTTACTGATAACAAAAGAAGTTCTACGGTTCAGTTTTCTATTTTCTTCAGTGGTGTTGGCTGCGATAGGTTTCGATTCGCCATACCCTTTGTAAGTTAAACGCTCAGCCGCTATTTTATGTTCTAGAAGGTAATCATAAACTGCTTTGGCGCGTTGCATAGAGAGTTTTTCGTTATCCTTTACATTTCCCACATTATCAGTATGTCCCTGTATTTCAATACTTATGTTGGCATTATTCTTTATAAGATCTATAAGCGTAGTTAATTCGGTAACCGATGCAGGCAGTAAATTATATTGGTTCGTGTTAAAGAATATGTTTTTCAATATAACATTGGTACCTATCTTAAGTTTTTCCAATAAAATCTCCAGTAGAAAGGGTTTATTAGTATATGAGCTATTCAATTCATAATTCTCAGAATAAAACAAATAGCCATCAGAACTGGCGTTAAAGGCATAGTTTCCTCCAATTGGCATTACGGCAAGGAAATCTCCAGTCTCTTTAGATGTATAATCGTTATATTCAGTTTTCCCATTTTTTAGATTCACTACCTGAACCTTTGCTTCTACAAATGCACCTGTTTCTTTATCCTTTACAATGCCTTTTACATAAGTAATGGGGAGTGGCTTTTTGTTTTCCGGCATTTTAAACTGGTAAATGTCCATGTCGCCAAATCCTCCTTTTAAGTTAGAAGAAAACAAACCTTCAGTTCCATCAGGAGTAACTATTAAGCCCGTTTCTTCATTAAATGTATTAATAGGATAACCCATATTTTCTGGTTTGCCCCAATGCCCTGCCTCATCCAATCTACTTAAAAAAATGTCCTTATTTCCTAATCCGGGCCAGCCGTCCGACGAAAAATAAAGCGTTTTCCCATCAGGATGGATAAATGGAGTATGCTCATCATATGGCGTGTTTATTTCTGGACCAAGATTTTCAGGGACGCCCCAATATCCGTCACTTTTTAATACGCTTTTCCATATATCGTAGCCGCCTAAACCACCTGGTCGGTTGCTTACAAAATACAGAGTGGTGCCATCAGGACTAATTGCAGGTTGTGAATCCCAAAACGGTGAGTTTAAAGGAGCACCAAGATTAAAAGGTTCACCCCAGTTATTACCTTCTTTGTGGCTAACATAAATGTCGCATCTGCCTAAACCATCAGGTCTGTTGCATCCAGTAAAAAATAAATAAAGTCCGTCAGGGGAGATAGATTGAGCACCCTCATTAAATTTTGAAGTGTTAATTTTATCACTTAATGGAGTAGGGGTAGTCCATTCTTTATTAACCTTGGCAGAAATAAAGAAATCTTCGTTTCCATCTATGTTTCTGCTAAAAATTAGTTTTTCCCCATCCGCAGTAATGGAAGGAAAGTAGTCTCTGTAGCTTGAATTTATCTCTTTTCCAAGGTTAACAGGCTCGTATTTCTGGGGAGATCTTATTGCTGAAACAGCAAACTCACAATCTTTAAGGTATTTATTGGCTTTGTTAATGAAATCTTTATCATTTCCTTTATAGTTTTTAATAAAGAGCCCAATGTGTTTTAATGCGTTCGAATAGTCGCCTGTATTCAACTCAGATTCAGCTAAACCATAAAACAAACGAGAATCAGCTTTATCAGCTCCAAGATTTAAAGCACTAAGATATGCCGTTTTAGCGGCCTCAAAGTTCTTTGTTCTTCGATTGATATCGCCAAGTTGTATAAAGGCAAACTGAAAAGACGGATCTTCTTTTACAGTCTCTAATAAAGCAGAAACGGCAAGGTCATAATTATCTTGCTTTAAATAGTTCTGAGCCTTATCAAAATTGGTCTGCGCCTTCTTTATATTGGTGGTTTGAGCACCAGCACGTGCAACAACAAAGAGTAGGAAGAACAGGAGCAACGTTTTCTTCATTGACGCTTATATTAACGATAATATTAAATATAGCGAAATAGATAGAAAACCTATGGGATATTTAAGAATTTATGTGTCTGTAAAGAGATTTCCCATTTCGGATTTGCCATTACATAATCAATGATCAATGGAGTAATCTCCTTTGATTTTGACCACTCTGGCTGTAAATATAGTTTACAGCTTTCGGAAACGGTTTCGGCATATTTCTCTGCCCATTCGAAATCACTTTTGTTGAACACAATAACCTTTAGTTCGTTTGCAAAAGGTGTAATATCGGGTCTTGGGGCTTTAAATTTCTTTGGCGATAAACAAATCCAATCCCATTCTCCAGAAAGCGGGTATGCACCAGAGGTTTCAATAAAGGTTAATATTTTCCGTTCGCGAAGCTTTTGAGTAAGGTAATCGAGGTTATAGATTAAAGGCTCCCCACCGGTAATTACGACTGCTTTACCTGGAAAAGTATCGGCTTTAGCAACAATATCATCAGATAAAGTGAGCGGGTGTAGTTCAGCATCCCAGCTTTCCTTTACATCACACCAGTGACAACCAACATCACAACCGCCTAAACGAATAAAATAAGCTGCTTTACCGGTATTAAATCCTTCTCCTTGTATAGTGTAAAACTCTTCCATTAATGGAAGTAGCGTGCCGTCTGCTGGTATTTGATGTGCCATATATAAGGTTGCAAAGTTAAATAAATATCCGGGGGAAATTAGATTATATGTATATTGAGCGAATATAAATGACCTATCTGTGAAGAAGTTGTTTGAAATTTAATTAGAGTTCAATTTTGAAGTGGCATAAAATAGAGACAGAAATACCCGACGAGGAATTTGTGAAGCAGATCAATGTTGATGGTAAAAAGCTCTGTCTGGTAAAGCACCAACAAAAACTTTTTGTAGTACAAAACACCTGTCCGCATGCCGGGGGTATTCTAAGTGGCGGATGGTGTAAAAACGGGCACCTCATTTGTCCTATTCATCGTTGGGAATATAATCTTGAAAACGGAAGAGGAGCAGAGGGGCAGGGCGATTACATAGATATTTACCCGTTAGAAACAAGATCTGACGGGGTTTATATAGGTTTTAAAGAAAGCTGGATTAAAAAGCTTTTTGGAAAATAAGATGTTAAAGAAACTTACTTACCCGTAAATTTCTTTTTTAGCTGATGCAAGTGTGTTTTTTAACAAACCAACGATAGTCATTAACCCAACACCACCCGGAACAGGAGTTATCCATGAAGCTATCGGTGCAACATCTTCAAAATCTACATCTCCATAAAGTTTGTATCCCGATTTGGTAGTAGCAGAAGTTTCTCTGTTCATACCCACATCAATAACGATAGCACCAGGCTTCACCATATCAGCAGTAATGAAGTTCTTTTTGCCAATAGCAGCAATAATGATATCACCCTGCAAGCACATTTCTTTTAAGTTGGTAGTTCTGCTATGGGTAAGGCTTACCGTACAGTTACCAGGATTTGCATTGCGGGCCATAAGGATACTCATTGGGCTACCAACAATGTTACTTCTACCCACCACTACGCAATGTTTACCAACAGTATCTATTTGATAAGATTGCAACATTAGCATAATGCCGTAAGGCGTTGCAGGAATAAAGCATGGTAAATTACGCATCATGCGTCCTAAATTGATTGGATGAAAACCATCTACATCCTTACGGTGGTCGATAGCTTCAGTTACCTTTTCAGGATCAATATGTTTAGGAAGTGGAAGTTGAACAATTAAACCGTCAACACCGGCATCTTCGTTAATTTCTTTAACTTTTTGCAACAGTTCTTCCTCAGTAACGGTAACATCATATCTGATCAGTGAAGACTGGAAGCCAACTTTTTCGCAGTTTTTCATCTTGCTGGCAACATAAGTCTCACTTCCGCCATCATTACCAACAAGTATGGCTACCAGGTGAGGCTTTCTGCCGCTCTCTGCTAAAAAATCTGCAGCCTCAACTGCTATTTCCTGTTTTATTTTCTCTGATACAAATTTTCCGTCAAGTAACTGCATTTAAATGATGTTGTTCGTTAATAAATATATTCAGTCAGGCTGAATTGTTGCAATAAATGTTAATCTAATTTCAATACCGCCATAAATGCAGTTTGTGGAATTTCCACATTTCCTACCTGGCGCATACGTTTCTTACCTTGTTTCTGTTTTTCCAATAACTTACGTTTACGGGAAATATCACCACCATAACATTTTGCGGTAACATCTTTACGTAAAGCACTAAGTGTTTCACGGGCAATAACTTTTGCGCCAATAGACGCCTGTATTTTAATCTCGAATTGCTGACGAGGAATTAATTCTCGCAGTTTTTCGCAAATTTTCTTTCCAAAATCGTAAGCATTGCTACGGTGAATCAATGATGATAAAGCATCAACTGGCTCTTCATTCAGCAGCATATCCAATCTCACTAAATCCGACTTGCGGTAACCAACCTGATGGTAGTCAAACGAGGCATAACCTTTGGAAATTGTTTTCAGCTTATCATAAAAGTCAAAAACGATTTCTCCCATAGGCATTTCAAAAACAAGTTCTACACGATCTGAAGTCAGGTACGATTGATTTACAATAATCCCTCTCTTCTGAATACAAAGTGACATTACCGGCCCAACAAATTCGGCCTTGGTAATGATATTTGCTTTGATATAAGGTTCTTCTACAGAATCCAATTTACTTGGGTCTGGTAAATCAGAAGGATTGTTTACAGTAACTTCTTCGCCCTTAGTGGTGTGCGCGATATATGATACGTTTGGTACGGTTGTAATAACCGTCATGTCAAATTCACGCTCTAAACGTTCCTGGATAATTTCCATGTGCAGCATTCCTAAGAAACCGCAACGGAAACCGAAGCCTAAAGCCGCAGAACTTTCAGGTTCAAATACAATAGAAGCATCGTTAAGCTGCAACTTGTGCATTGCCTCACGCAATTCCTCAAACTCATCAGTATCAACAGGGTAAATTCCAGCGAAAACCATTGGTTTAACCTCTTCAAAACCTTGAATTGATTCTAACGACGGTCTGTCGACAGTAGTAATCGTATCACCAACTTTTACTTCACGGGCTTCTTTGATCCCCGAAATAATATAACCTACATCACCGGTCTTAACAACACTGCGTGGCGACATATCCAGTTTCAGGATACCAACTTCGTCTGCTAGATATTGTTTGCCTGTGTTTATAAATTTAACTTTATCACCCTTTTTAATCTGGCCGTTTACTACTTTAAAGTAAGCGATAATCCCTCTGAATGGATTAAAAACAGAGTCGAAAATCAGTGCCTGTAAAGGGCCGTCAGGATCGCCGACCGGAGCAGGAACACGATCTACAATTGCCTGAATAATATCAGGAATTCCCAAGCCAGTTTTACCCGATGCGGGGATAATCTCTTCACGTTTACAGCCAATTAAATCAATAATCTGATCTTTTACTTCCTCGGGCATTGCCCCGGGTAAATCCATTTTATTTAAAATCGGGATAATTTCAAGATCGTGCTCTAAAGCCAAATATAAGTTTGAAATGGTTTGTGCCTGAATCCCTTGAGATGCATCAACAATAAGCAATGCGCCTTCGCAAGCTGCAATAGAACGCGAAACTTCGTAAGAAAAATCTACGTGTCCGGGAGTATCAATCAGGTTAAAATTGTATTCAATTTCACCAACCTTATAGTTCATTTGTATGGCATGACTTTTAATAGTTATGCCTCGCTCACGCTCAAGGTCCATGTTATCCAATAACTGGGCCTGCGATTCACGTTGAGAAATCGTAGCGGTATATTCCAATAAACGGTCAGCCAAGGTGCTTTTCCCGTGGTCAATATGTGCAATTATGCAAAAATTACGTATATGCTTCATCAGTGGCGCAAAGATAAGATTTTGAGCGGATTATTATGCAGGTTTGTTGGCCAGCCCGATTAAATTTTTTACAGTCTCACTATCAGTAAGATCGTAACTGAATTCATCAGCTATGCTCCCCATGCTCAATCTGGGATTTCTGAACTGCATTTTGCTTTTTACGGCGTGCCTTGCAGAGGCATGAAACTCTTTAGCGCCTGTTAATTTAATGATGTCAGCAATATTACTTACAGAAACACCTGCACCTGGCATAATGATAATTCTTCCCTGAGCCTGATTAATTAGCTTTGCAAGTACATCTACTCCTTTAAGCGCAGAAGATTCTCCGCCTGAAGTAAGAATTCGCTCACAGCCGAGCTCAATAATATCCTCTAAAGCTTTTTCCAGGTCATTACTCATGTCAAAGGCTCTATGAAATGTTACGGGCATAGGTTTAGCTGCATCAATAAGTGCCGCGCATCGTTCTTTATCTACACTACCATCAGCCTTTAAGATGCCTATAACTACTCCATCACAATTTAACGATTTGCAGATTTTTATATCTTCTTTCATTAAATCAAACTCCAAATCAGAGTATAGAAAATCGCCTCCTCGTGGTCGTATAATAGGGTACACCTTTATAGAAAGCATTTTTTTCGCTAGAGCGATTGTCGCATAACTTGGAGTTGTGCCACCTTCAGGTAAATTATCGCATAGCTCAACCCTTATTGCACCACCTTCCTGAGCTGCAAGAGCAGATCTTACAGAATTGGCGCAAACCTCCATATTTACCATGATACTTAGATATTAATAATAACTTTTTCCGGGAATTAACAGGTCATTTTTCTGTTCAGTACAAACGGCATAACTAAAGCCTTTCTGAATAGCATAAGCACCATATTCCCCTTTTTTATTGATGGCAAGAAAACCTACTTGTATCACTTTTGCAATTTCAGGTTTCTTTTTAATGATTCTCATTACGGCCTCTTTGCAGGCGTCTTCGGGCGAATAACCCTGGCGCATCAGTTCTACTACCAGAAAGCTTCCAACGTTACGGATCACTTCTTCGCCAACTCCGGTAGAGGTAGCACCACCAACCTCATTATCTACATATAAACCAGCGCCAATTATTGGGCTGTCTCCTACGCGACCATGTAGTTTATAGGCCATTCCACTGGTTGTACATGCGCCGGAGATATTTCCTTTTGCATCAATGGCCAGCATGCCAATGGTATCGTGATTGTATTGATTACCTGGTAATTTAGTAGGAGCAGCTTTTTGATAAAGCTTGTTCTCAATATTCATTACCGGGGCATATTTTGCGGTTTTAAGCCATTCTTTCCAGGCTTTTTCACTTTCTTTGGTAAGTAAATTTTCCTTTTTAAAGCCGTTTTCTAATGCAAACTGAAGGGCACCATCGCCAACAAGCATTACATGCGGCGTTTTTTCCATTACCAGTCTGGCAACTGAAATCGGGTGTATAATATGTTCTAGGCCAGCTACAGAACCACAATTACCATTTTCGTCCATAATACAGGCATCAAGCGTAACGTGACCATCTCTGTCTGGCAAGCCACCGTAGCCTACAGATTGGTTTTTTGGATCAGCTTCTGGCACGTGAACACCTTGTTCAACTGCGTCCAGCGCTCTGCCGCCCGAAGAAAGTACTTTCCATGCTGCCTGATTAGCAGCAATTCCAAAATCCCATGTTGAGATTACGATAGGTTTAACATCAACGGAGGTTGATTTTGCCGGAATCATTTCTGCTATGCTACTTTTATTAACAGCAAGAAGGGAGGCAGATATTGCCGTTGTTTTTATGAATTTTCTACGATTAAACATTGTAGGGGTAAAATAACTAAATAATTTTAAAATTATCAGCATCTCTTAGAAAAGGAAAACTATTGCGGGTTTTAACCAATTCATCGTATCCTATGCTAAAGGTGTATAGGTCTTCATCTTCAGGTTTGTAATAAACAGTTTTTCCCATTGGATCAATACATTGAGAATGACCACTGTGATAAACTTCTTTTCCATCATGACCAACCCTGTTTGTGGCAATCACATAACTTTGATTTTCGATGGCACGGGCAGGAATAAGTGCATTCCAATGGCTCGATCTTTTATCAGGCCAACTTGCAATTAATAATAATATGTCATATTCGGCATTTTGATTACGCAGCCATACAGGGAAACGAAGGTCGTAGCAGATAGCTAAACGTATTTTCCAGCCTTTTAAGTCCACAATCACTTTGTCGTGGCCAGGAGTGTAGGTTTTATCTTCATCACCTAAACCAAAAAGATGGCGTTTATCATAATGGCTAAAACTACCATCAGGCAACATCCATATTAAGCGGTTATAGTATTTATCATTTTCTTTTATAATTAAACTTCCGGTAACAACACAATCGTATTTATCGGCAGTTTGGGCCATCCATTGCATTGTTTTTCCGTTCATTTCTTCGGCAAGGGCGGCAGCATTCATGCTAAAACCTGTATTGAACATCTCTGGAAGTATGATCAGATCTGTTTTCTCTTTTATCCCCATTGATAGTCTGAGGGCAAGGTTCTGTAAGTTTTTATCTATGTTTTCCCAAAACAGATAGGCCTGATAAATTGTAATTTTGAGATTGCTAATATTCAGGTTATTTGGTTGATCCATTATTCTAATTTAAAGGGATGTAAATTATAACTTCATTAGTCCTTCAACGGCTTTTTCTAATGTTTCGTGCTTTTTAGCAAAACAAAAGCGTAATACTTTATGATCTGTTTTTCTAATGTAGAAGGCCGAAACAGGTATGCTCGCTACTCCATTTTCCCTGACAAGCTTTTGGGCCATATCCGTATCTTTCTCATCATTCAAGTGAGCATAGCTAACACATTGAAAATAAGAACCATGACAAGGTAATAATTTAAATTTAGTTTCGCCAAGTAATGAACGGAAGAAATCCCGCTTTTCCTGGAAAAATTCGGGTAATCCGCTATATGTTTCAGGGTCTTTAAGGTAATTGGCTACACCCACCTGCATTGGCGTGTTTACACTAAAAACGTTGAACTGGTGTACTTTACGAAATTCCTTCATTAGGTTGGCAGGAGCAAGGCAGTAGCCTAGTTTCCATCCTGTTGTGTGTAGTAATTTGCCAAATGATGCTGCAATAAAACTTCTGTCTCTTAATTCGGGATATAAAGCCAGGCTATGGTGTTTTTTACCATCAAATATGATGTGCTCATACACCTCATCACTTAGAATAAGTACATCTGTATTCTTAGTGAGTTTAATAAGTGCTTTGATGTCCTTTTCCGTTAAAATACTACCTGTAGGGTTGTGTGGGCTATTTAAAATGATCATTTTGGTGTTCACCGTAAATAGTTTCTTTACCATTTCCCAATCGATCTCATAATCCGGTGGCACCATTTCGTACGGTTTTACCAATCCGCCCAATAATTTAATTGCAGGAGCATAGGAGTCATAAGCCGGTTCAAAAATAATTACCTCGTCACCAGCAGTAATGCACGAAGATAATGCCGTAAAGATAGCCTGTGTTCCGCCTGCGGTAACCGTAACTTCAGTGTCTGGATTATAATCGGCATCATAAAGCGTATTGGCTTTTTCTGCAATAAGTTCTCTAAGCGATTGTAATCCGGGCATAGGAGCATACTGATTAAAGCCCTTCTTCATTGCATCAGCTACAAAATCTACCAGTTTAGGATCGCAGTCATAATCTGGAAATCCTTGTGATAGGTTTATAGCATTATGTTCTTCAGCGAGTTTAGACATCACCGTAAAAATAGTAGTGCCAACTGTGGGTAATTTGGAATTTATAGATATCATGTTTAAGCGAAAATAGAAATAATATTTATCCTGTTATATCAGAATTATTTAATAATTTCAACCTGCTATGACTTTTAAAACAAAAGAGAGCAGGTTACTGCTTATTTTAGGGAGCTTCTTTGTCGCGAACGCCATACTCTCAGAGTTTATTGGTGTAAAGATATTTACAGTTGAAGGTACTCTTGGTATCGAAAAGTTTAATATTAATTTACTGGGGGTACCCAATCTTTCGTATAATATGTCGGCCGGAGTTTTAACCTGGCCCATTATATTTATCATGACTGATATTATAAATGAGTATTTTGGAGTGCGACAAGTTCGTTATTTATCTATTCTAACAGCCATTTTAATAGCATATGCCTTTATTGTTGTAGGTGGAGCTATGCAGTTACAGCCTTCCGATTTTTGGGTTACACAAACCATTAATGGCGAATCATTAAATATGAACAATGCCTTTGCCGGTATATTCGGGCAGGGTATGTGGATCATAGTAGGCTCTATTGTTGCTTTCCTTGTAGGCCAGATTGCTGATGTGCTTATTTTTCATAAAATTAAGAAGATTACCGGCGACAAGGCCTTGTGGTTACGTGCCACCGGTTCAACATTAGTTTCGCAATGTATTGATAGTTTTGTGGTTATCTTTATTGCTTTTTATCTTAACCCCCAGTACCACTGGAGCTGGCAAATGGTTGCTGCAATAGGCCTGGTAAATTACACCTATAAGTTCGTGGTAGCCATTCTGATGACTCCCATATTATATGTTGTTCATGGGATTATAGACAGATATCTTGGAAAAGACCTATCTCATCGGATGATAACAATGGCAGGCAGGAGGTAAGTGGATTACATCCTGTTTACCGATAATATTTTAAACTCCTGTAAACCATCGGGCATTTCCCAGGTAATAATATCGTTTGTTCTGTAGCCAAACAGTGCAATTCCAATGGGAGCAAAAACTGATACTTTTTGAACTTTAATGTTTGCTTCTTCGGGCATTACAAGTTTAAAGGTAAATTCTTTACCGGTTTTGGTATTTGCGATACGAGCTTCAGATTTTAGGCATACTACATCAGATGGAAGTTCCTCTTCTGAATATATGGTGGCTTCTTTTAATTCGTTACTTAATTTTTCTTTGTTATAAGCGCTCATATTTGATTTTTCCAGATGTTCTTTTAATAATTTAAAGTCGCTTTTTGATAATGACAATGATTTAGTTTCCATGATCTTGAATGTGTTGTGAATTAATATTTGTTATATTTTTTCAAAAAATTAAATACACGATTCAGGCTTTTGCTGAAAAGGTATTAAAATTGAAAATTGAAAAATGAGAAAAAGCAGATTTTTATCAGGTGCTTTTAACCCCCGCATCGAAAAAAGAAAATCGAAATGATACGGGGCTTAATTAATAAAGTCCTTGCTGGTGGTTTGAAAACTAAAACCGAAAGGATAGTTTTCTCTAAAAAACCTTTTGAAAAGCGCATACGCATGTAACTGATGCCTGTTGTAGGCGCCAACAATAGCTTTTTGTATGTTCTTTTGGTAATTCATTGCTTGCTAATGTCGCCACCTTTTTCCTCATTTCAAAAGAAAATCGGCTTTTACAATAAAAAATGATCTGGAGTTTACTTAGTGAAAGCCTTGATGTAAGGATGAAAGTAAGCTATTTCGAGAGATTACTGGTGCTAGGGCGTTGCTAGGGCCTCGGTAGGGCATCACTAGGGTATTGACTGGGCTGCAAGCCCTACTAAGGCCCTAGTGATGCCCTGCCAATGGATAAGCAATTAGCTTTTTATTCTTCTATCAAAAACAAAAAGTTCCGATTTTAATAATTTTATTGATTTAAAATCCGGATGATTGGGATTTATCAGGTAATTGTATTCTGCTATGATGATAGAAGAGGGGACTTTTAAAACGGCCGATTTGCCCTCGTTGATCCAGTCTTCTCCAATTTTTTGAGTTAATGGTATGTTGTGGTATTCAATCCAATTACCTGGTAATTTTTTAATATCTACAGGGATGATCCTTATGTCGTCTGGAATTTCAATAGTCATTACCTGAAAAGATTGGTTTAATCCTATTTGATTTCTGTGGACAACATTTTCCAGACAAGCCAGTGAGCGCGAGCCTGCGCTGTATATTACTTCTATATCGTTAGGATTCCAGCGCGCGGCTCTGCCCGAAGCAAACAGCTTAGTGGCATATTTAGCTAATGCTATACGAAATACATGCATAATTAAGCTAAATCACCGTATTCAATCCTTATCAGTTCCTCTTCAATTAAGGTAATACCGGTAATGGTATCCATAAGATCGAAAGGGGTTTGATTGCCAAGACCATATGAAGGAGTGTTTAGCCACTGATGAAAAAGCTTTGCAGACCCAAAAATTTCGATGCCTTTATCAAAAAGAGAAAAAGATTTTAAAAGCTTTTCACTTAAAGCGGCATCTAGCTTTGATGAATTTGAAACGTAATTTTGTATCGTTTTTACATTTGTTTTAAAAGTATCCTGAAATTCTTCTTTGGTGAAACCTGAAAGATTAAGAAAATCAATGGCGGCCTTTGCTGATAACCCATTTTTAGAATTGGTAAGAACACTTATTGGGTTGCCATATAACGATTGATAAGACGCAATAACCGCGCTTTCTGAAACAACAGATACTTTTGATTTTGTTTTGTATGGTTTTGGAGTATTTGCCATAATGCTTTTATCTAGTATAAAACAAATATAGGAATTTTTTCCTTAATTATTGGAATTTTTTCTCGTTTGTTTTTGTTGATAATCATCATGGCCACTTAATACCCTTTTTACGGAGTTGAGCATCTCGTCGAGATCAAAGGGTTTGCTGATAAAACCGTTGGCACAGGCCTCTTCTAAAACCGCTCTTTCGGCGGCATGGGCCGACATAATTATAATTGCAATATGGCTGGTTTTTTTATTGGTTTTTAAGTCTCTGCAAATACTTATACCGTTGCCGTCGGGCAACTTTACATCTAAAAGTATCAATTCAGGATGCTGAATTGATACTTTTTCATAAAAATCTTTTGCAGTCCCGGAAGTCAGCACCTCATAACCAGCTTCCGCCAATACGTATTCAACTATAAAACGGATATCTTCGTCATCCTCAACAACATGTATAAGTTCGGCCATGGCATAATCATTTGTGTAGTTCGCTTTAGAAAATAACCTGTGAACTTATAAAAGGTTTTAAAAAAAAAGAGTTCGGGTACAAAAAGTGCAATAGAAGTGAAGTTATGCGCGTTTATTTCCAAAATAATATATATTTGGCTTATAAATTAAAAAATCAAAACATGGAAAAATTTTCAAAAGTTAAAGAATTGTTAGCTTCTGTTGAGGCTGATGCTGAGAAATTTTACAATTCTGGCAACAATGCAGCTGGAACAAGAGTACGTAAAGCTATGCAAGATTTAAAAGTTCTTGCTCAAGAAATTCGTGCTGAAGTTACAGAGAAAAAAAACGCTAAATAAGTATTAGTTTATTTAAATATCAGTAGCGGTTTTTGCCGCTACTGAATATTTTATCTATTATATGCCATATACACCCAGTTCCAGCCGATATACTCAAATGCAATACCGCCGTTGCGGTAACAGTGGGTTAAAACTTCCAGCAATTTCATTAGGCCTATGGCATAATTTTGGTCATTTAGACCAATTGGAAAATTGCAGCAACATATTAAAACTCGCTTTTGATAGTGGTATTACTCACTTCGATCTTGCTAATAACTACGGCCCGCCTCCAGGTTCAGCCGAAGAAAATTTTGGTAAGCTATTGAAGAGAGACTTTGCCGGTTACAGAGATGAAATGATCATTTCAAGTAAGGCTGGCTATACCATGTGGGATGGACCTTATGGCGATTGGGGTTCTAAAAAGTATCTGGTATCAAGTTTAGATCAGAGTTTAAAAAGAATGGAGCTAGATTATGTTGATATTTTTTATCACCATCGTCCAGATCCGGAAACTCCGCTTGAGGAAACTATGGCGGCATTAGATCTGATTGTTCGTCAGGGTAAGGCATTATATGTAGGTATATCTAATTATAAACCGGAAGAGGCCGCCCGTGCCATTCAAATTCTAAAAGAACTCGGTACTCCATGCATTATTCATCAGCCCAAATACTCTATGTATGAGCGTTGGATAGAAGATGGTTTGTTAGACCTTTTAGGTAATGAAGGTGTTGGCTGTATTCCATTTTCGCCGTTGGC
The DNA here is from genome assembly GCF_946479715.1 of uncultured Pedobacter sp. Next base: position 15,390 of record NZ_CAMLHF010000034.1, read on the forward strand.
ACAAGGAATGCTTACCGATAAATATTTAAAAGGTATTCCTGAGGATTCGAGAGCAGCAAAGTCTCATGGATTTTTACAACGTGATCAAATTACTGACGAAAAACTAGCTCAGCTTAATAAACTGAATGCAATAGCTCAGGAAAGAGGACAAAAATTGGCCCATATGGCGCTGTCGTGGATTTTACGCGACGAAAGAATTACTTCTGTATTGGTAGGCGCAAGCAAACCTGAGCAGCTTGCTGATTCATTAAAGTGCCTTGAGAATACCAATTTTACTAAAGATGAATTAAACAGAATCGATCTTATTTTATCTAATTCTTAAGAAAAGCTTAATGGATTCACCACAGACCCTGCCGGTTTTAAATGCCGAAGAACTTCGTGTTTTAGGTGTATTAATGGAGAAATCCAAGACTACGCCTGAGTATTATCCAATGACGATTAATGCAATTACAGCAGCTTGTAATCAAAAAACTTCTCGTAAGCCGGTTGTACAATACGATGAGCAGACGGTAATACTGGCTCTTGATACCTTAAAAAGGAAGAGTTTAATTTCAACTGCAACAGGTGGTTCCAGCAGGAGCATTAAGTACAAACATAATTTTGCTATTGTTTTCCCGGTAACGCCTCAGGAGGTAGCTATTATTTGTTTGCTAATGTTAAGAGGTGCACAAACACCAGGTGAATTAAATACGAATTCGGGCAGATTATATGAGTTTGAGTCACTGGAAGATGTACAGTCTGTACTTGAAAGACTATCAGATCCGGAAATGCCTTATGTTTTGCAGCTACCTAAGCGCGCAGGCCAAAAGGAAATGCGTTATGTACATTTGTTGAGCGGAACCCCTGATTTAACACAGGATGATTCGATAGACGACAATTTCAGCAGACCCGCAAGTGACTTGGAACTGCGATTGGCAAAAGTAGAAGAGGAGCTTGCAATAATGAAAGCCGATTTCGATAAACTTATGAAAGAATTGATGGGGTAAGTTTTACCCAATACTACTTCTTTGCAAGAGTTTTGGCAGAATCCGTTTTGGTAGTGTCTGTAGCTATAACTGTAGTGCTATCTGTTTTTGCTTCAGCAACCTGAGGTTCTGGAGCCCTTAGTTGCATCTTTTGCGTATCACCGCAGGCACTTAGCAGTAATAAAAGACCAAAGAGAGGTAAAATACTTTTCATAAGTTTTGACTAAATAGTTAATTTAGTCAAAAGTATATACTAATATTCAAAAGTAAATACTTTTGCAAGTATTTGACATATCTATGGCTAAATGTCGTTTGTCCTTTCCGGATGTATAACACCAATCCTTAAAGCTTTTAGCCCACTTAACCCCTGTAAGTCCTCTAAATCAAGTTCTTCCATCTCCTGATCCAGCACTCCTGTTTCCTGTAAATAAGTAACAAAAGGAAGGTAATCGTCAATATCCCGCTTATTAAAATATATCAATGCTATTTTATCTGGCTGTGTTAAACGTTCACTGGTACCTCTGATGTGAACTTTGTCGATTCGTTTCTTTATCATTTGATACCTGATATTGTATGCACCCTCTACATCAAATTTGCGCTCATCAGCTCTAAAACTAATGTCAATTGTATGGTTATGGACAAACAACAACTGAGTAGTATATAGCTTGGTTGGCATTGCAGGCAATAAGGCATGAGTCATTCTAACTACATTAGCCATTGATGAAAGCTGCCACAGCCTAAGATTTTTGAGGTGAAAATGATTAAAGATTTTATCTGGAGAAATGGACTGACCAATATAAATATCGTATTCAACACCATCAGTTCTGAATTTCTCGAAATAACATGGATACGATTGCTGCAACTTCTCCTTTTCGGCTTCAAAAAAATTGTTAATTGCAGTATTTATCATTTGCATAGAAACTTCCAGGGCATATCTGTTTTTGTGAACATCGCCATCTGCAGCTCCGGTAATGAGCAAATAATCGTCAATTAATTTTTTGAGTTTAGGTTCCTGCTGCGATAAATGGAATAAATAATCGCTCGACTCTTCTTTTAAAAAGCTGTTTAGATTGTTCTCGTCCTGGGTGTTTAGCGTTTCTTGTAAAAGTAACTGCTGCCATTTTCTTGAATTGAAAATCATCTCCTCCATTAAAGAGGAGTAGTGATAGTCTTTTAGTTGATCAAGCGCTTCAGAAAGTAGGCTTAAATGGTGACTCAGATCAGCTTTGCTGGCCGTATTTCGTTCAATTGTAGAGTTTCTGATATCAATAGCCCCATAAAAAGGATATACATCTTTAAAGCCGATGTCTTCATTTCTAATTGGCAAATGCTTGTTTTTATCATGCATATGATGCCATGCTACCTCATTAAATTTCCATTGAACTGAAGGCTGGATAGAGGTAAATTTCTCTTTTATAACGTTTTCTAATTCCAGATTAAATTCATCGATATAGATCTGTAATAGCTGAGATATTGGGGCAATAGCAGGCTCCAGCAGTGCAAGTATTTTCTCGTCAAAAGTTTCTCCTTCCCAGGTGTGTACGGCTAAAACACCTACAATTACGTGGTCGTAAAAAACGGGAGTGAGGGCTAGGGACTTAACTCCCAGTTTCACAAAATGATGAAGCCAATGAAATACAACAGGATCTTCAGCAAGAATATCAGGAGAAAAGAATGAATTCGGATTTGCGGTATAGCCCTCGGCATATTGCTGAAATGTTTCGGGATCTAAATTGTCTTCACCCCATACAGAAAACAGTATTCCGGTGCCGCCCTTTACATTACCATAAACCGGTTTGTTGTTAACTCTTACAAAAGGAAACAGGTCGAACTCAATTTTATTATTTTGTACTATTGTTTTTAAAGATTGGATAACACCACTATATGTGGCTGCCTGATCGCCGGGAGTACGGTTAAGGCGAATGTTTTTTATGTTTTCTACAGCCTGGATAGCGGTTACATCAGATACAGTGATTACAGAGATACCTCTAAAACGGAAAAGATCAAGCGGTAATATTTTTTCCAGTATTTCATAACTTGAGCCTTCTCCTATATATTGTTGAAGTTCCCTGAAATTGAGTGGAGGTAACTCACCTTTCGGGGTAACTTCTATAAAATCTGTATTAAGATTTACATGAAAATAACCCAAAAGACCTGTATCAGTTTTGATACCTGCATGGTACTGATGTGTTTTTACAGGTACATGAAAATTGTATAGTTCCTTTAAAATAAAAGAATACACCAGCTGCAGGCGCTCTTTATGGTAATCAGCAGGGGTTTTAGAAACTACATATGAGTCCTGATCATTTTTCTTATTTTCAAGCAATTGGTACATAAGTTCTGTACCATAAAATGTTATGGGCTGCAACGGAAAGCAAAGTCCCCAAGCCAACTTATCCTCAGTTGCCAACGCAGGGGTAAGGCAGGCGTACATGTTCTCGAGCAAGCTTTCATAGTTATGTATGCTTTCAAGTGGGACGTCCGCTTCTTCAACATCATATTTTTTAAACTCCTTAAGAGCCGTTTTATACAATGCACCTTTTACCGTTTTTTCGCCTTTTACTCTTTCTCTCAGGTATCTGATAAATGGTTTAAAAGAGATTGCCGAATCAACTTCAAGTGAATGCGCTTTATTTCCAGAAACGTCTAGGATAACTTTTTTCATTTCGGATATTTTACTTCATTAGTATGAAGATACTGACTTTAGATGTCTGAAAAGTCAATATGTAACATTCTGATTCAAATTTATTTAAAAATATTCATTTTAAGCAGAAGATATTTAAGTAAACAGGCTTTATTTGATTAGATTTAATTAAGGTTTTAACTATTAAAAATCATTACTCATTATGAAAAACACTTCAGGAAATTTCTTTGAAAAGGCGTCTACAAAAATTACAAACTGGACAGGGAGTCCGGTGGCTTTCGGTGTAGCATTTCTAATTGTGATTGTATGGATACTTTCAGGCCCTATTTTTAATTATTCAGATACCTGGCAACTTGTTATCAATACTGGGACAACAATAATTACTTTTTTAATGGTTTTCCTTATCCAAAAATCTCAAAATAAAGATTCAAAAGCCATTCAGCTTAAGTTGAATGAATTGATAGCTGCAAGCAGACATGCCAGCAACAGGATGGTTGATATTGAAGATTTAACGGAATCAGAGCTGGATGTTCTTCATAAATACTATCAAAAACTTTCAGATATATCCGAAGAGGATAATGATATACATTCATCACACTCCATTGATGCTGCCGTTAAATTACATAGAGCTAAAAAAGAAAAAAGAGCACTTGAATAGGTTCAAGGCTCTTTTTCAGATAAGCTATAATAGCTGAATTAAAGTTTTTCTAGCTCTTTATTAATAAAAGCCAATTCATCTTCACTAAGAGAGATATTAATTGCTTTTGCATTATCTACTGCCTGATTTGCATTTCTGGCACCCGCAAGTACTATGGTTATGCCAGGTTGTAACGTTGTCCATCTTAAAACCAATTGCGATAAAGAAGCATTTTTGCTGATCGCTAGAGGCTCTATTGCGTTTAGGAATGATTTTACCTTTTCAGGATCGAACTGGCCAAAGTAACCATTTCTATGATCATCTGATTTTAAGGTAGCATCTTTGAAATATTTACCGGTAAGCAGACCTCTTTCTAAAGGGCTATAGGCAATAATTCCAATGTTATTTGCTATGGTATAAGGGATTACTTCTTTTTCAATTGCCCTGTTAAGCATGCTGTAAGAAAGCTGATTAGAAGCCAGGTGGATTGATTCTTCGGCTTCTTTTAACTGCTCAAGACTATAATTACTTACCCCTGCAGCTCTGATTTTTCCTTGTTGGATCAGAAGCTCCAATGCTTCCATAGTTTCACTTATTGGCGTTGTAGCATCTGGCCAGTGTAACTGTAGTAAATCTAAGTAATCAGTACCCAGGCGTTTTAAGCTTTCCTCAACTTCTTTAATAATGTTGGCTTTGGCTGCATATTTATAAACCGGTATGGTTTTTCCATTGTCGTTAGCATCAAAAAAGAATTCGCCTTTTCCATTATTGCTGCCATCCCAAACTAAACCGAATTTGCTTAGTAGCTGAATTTTACTTCTGTCTTTGCCTTTAATTGCCTGACCAATAAGTTCTTCACTTAAGCCAAAGCCGTAAAAAGGAGCGGTGTCTAAACTTGTAACACCATGATCTAAGGATGCATGAACAGCATCAATAGAATCTTGTTTCTCATTTCCTCCCCACATATTGCCGCCTATTGCGAAGGCGCCGTAAGTAATAGCAGATAAGTTTAAATCTGTTTTTCCTAATTTTCTGTATTCCATTTTTGTTCTTTTTATTTTGCTATCGGAGATAGCTATTTAATATCAGGCAAGTTTTTCCGTTTTATGTATAATGACAACGCCATCAATAATGTCAACAGAATCCTTAATGAATTTATTAATATGAGCCGTTTGGTTATGCAATTCGAGATCTTCTTTGCTTGCCCATTCTTCATGAAAAATAAACAAAGCGGGATCATCATTTGATTGATGAAGATCGTATTGAATGCAGGCTTTTTCTTTTCTGGATTCTACAACCAGCTCCAATAAAATGGTTCTAAACTGATCAATGTGCTGTGGCTTGGCTCTGGAAATTGCTGTTAGATAAATGCTCATGTTCTTTATTTATAAAAATGTTGTTTAAGTGTGTTGTGTATCTTTCAAGATCCGCTACAATATTAGCATTCTTTTCTACATCGTGAAAGTGCAGGCTGGGTAATGGTTTCATCCCTGTGAAGGCATTCATACGATGAAAACCGAATAATGCACCATCATCAACGCTGGTTTCATTAAAGAACTCTCCTGGTAAGGTAAAAGCCTCTTTTGGCGCATTCCACGATGAGGTAACCATGTATTGCTTGCCATGGAGCATACCGCCTGTACCATAATTAATAGTCGGGTTTTGAGATGAACGTCCATCGCTATGGTAAATTCCGGTTTGGTGACCTTCTGTAAAAACCACATCAATATATTTTTTTAATCCATTAGGTACCTGAAACCACCAGATAGGGGTGTGATAAATAACAATATCAGCCCATACATAATTCTCTACTTCCTGTTTTGGATCGTAATCATCATTGATATCGGTAGATCTGATTTCAAATTCTTCCTTGTCATTAAAAAACTGACGGGTGGCATCAAAAATTGTTTTATTAAAACGGCCTCCAGAATGTCCAAAGACCTGTCCTCCATTAATTACAAATATTTTTTTTGTTTCCATTTTAATAGAATTGATTTTACTTCTTAATTGTGATGACAAAATTACGGCTAGATATGTTACTATTAAAATAATATAAATCATACCTTTGTATCATAATTATGATACATTGTTATGGTTAATTTAGAATGGTTCAGAACCTTTAAGGCAATTTATGAAACAGGCACGCTGACTGGCGCGGCCGAGTCGTTGTATGTTTCGCAACCAGGTGTGAGTTTGCATTTAAGCTCATTGGAATCGTATGTTGGTTACAAGCTTTTTGATCGGACATCGAGAAAAATGGTATCGACCGAGCGCGGAAAGATACTGTATAATTATATACAGGAATCACTTTGTAAACTGGAAGAAGCGGAGCGACACTTCCATAAAAGTACGGAAAGGGAAAAGCCTACCATAAGCATTGGTATGTGCTTTGAAACCTTCCAGTTCACACTTGAATCTTATTTACCTACTTTGGATTTTAATGTAATTATTAAGTTTGGAGACTATCCTCAAATGCTTAGTGATCTGGATAATGGTATTCTGGATCTGATTATTACACCCCAAAAGGGAGATTACAAGGGATTGATTTATACTCCTTTTTTTAAAGAAAGGATAGTGGTAATTGGCGGGGCAAAAACATCAACAGAAGAGCTTGATCCTTTGCTGAAAAGCAAAGATCTGAACGGTATACAGGATTGGTTAAAACGCCAAACCTGGTATGGCACAACTGGAGATATGGAGCATTTACGCAGGTTTTGGCATATCAACTTTGGTAAACGACCTGATTTTAAACCTAATTACATTGTGCCTAATATGAGCTCAATTATTCGTTGTTTAAGTGGCGGTGAGGGGATTGCTGTTATTCCCGATTTTCTTTCTAAAAAAGAACTTGATTCTGGGAACGTTAAGCAAATATGGGATGGCTATAATGTAATAGAGAATACATTGTATTTTGGCACAAGGAAGAAAACAATGTACCTGGAAGAGGTTATGCAAATTCAGGAAATATTTTTGAAAGAAATGGTTAATGAGCACCAAGATAAACAAGCAGTAATTTTTAATTAAGTGATATATGTATGATGGTATATTCAGAAACTAACTGTTATTTTGACTTGTTTTTAGAATCGTAATACGGTACGTACAAATTTACTAAGCAACGGAGGACTAAACATTGAAAACACAATACTTTAAATATTTACTGGTAATTCAAATTGGTTTAATGTCTTTTTTGCCATTGCATGGCTTTGCTCAAAATGGACTGCAACGGCTGGACGATCAGATACTTATTGATCTTTCAAAAACCAGAACACCTGAGAAAACCGGCTTCTTTATGTTTTTATCTAAAAACAATGATTTGGTTAACGTAGGTGTTCCAGTAGGCTTGTTTGCAGCTGGTGTAATTGGCAAGGACAAAGAAATGAGGCAAAACGCTTTATATGTTGTAAGTAGTTCGGCTGTTAATGCGCTGGTTACTATGCTAATTAAAAAGGCGGTTAAACGCCCAAGACCATTTCTTGCCAATGTTAAAATTAATGCTGTTTATCAGCCCTCTCACTATTCATTCCCATCCGGGCATACCTCTACATCGTTTACAACTGCTACTGCCTTATCTCAGGCGTATCCTAAATGGTATGTAATTGCGCCTGCGTATTTATGGGCTGGATCTGTTAGCTTTTCGCGTTTATACTTAGGCGTTCATTACCCAACAGATGTGGCTGCAGGTGCCGTATTGGGCACTGGAACTGCACTTTCGTTCAAGTTTATGCGACCAAATTAGTCTTAAACAACAGTCTTGCCACTTTTCTCTTTATTTATTAGATAGAGCCTTGCAGATTCGCTCATTGTAATAATGGCACCACCAAGTATTACAATGTCTTTAATAACTAATCGTCCACGGCCAGATAAATAGGGGAATCCCCATTGTTCATCTGTTAGATGTGGCACCCAGCTTTCGGGAGTAGTAACCAGGAAAGACAATGTGCCAACCGACATTAGCAATATAAGTCCACTGCCAATCATACTAGCTAAAGGGGATACTTTATGAAGAGAAACTAAAATAGCGAGTGTAATTAGGAATATTCCTAAGCCCGCTGAAAAACCATAAGTATTATTGGCTATATGCCATTGATGATTTGCCGGAATCAGGTCGCCTTCTTTATTCATATAGCTTTTATACTCATCAGGGTGGTTGTAAAAGAACGACATAAATGGGCTGTTGGCCACAAAAGGAACAACGCCATCAGCCTCATACGTGAAAAACTTTAGACCACCTATCCAAAGAAAGACGATAACGATTCCAAAACGGATTGCATTTTTACCTAATTGCTCAAGATTGGCTATTGTATTTATGATTGAATTTTTCATGCTATTGATTTTTATACAAATCTATAGCAACCCTGACAAGCAGTACATGGACAAAAGGGGTTAATCCTTGGACATATCCGCCACAATGGAGATACCCGTTTTATCTCTGAATGCTTGTGGCGAAACTTTAGTGAATTTTTTAAACACCCGACTAAAATAAAACTCGTCCTGAAACTGTAAATTATAGGCAATTTCTTTAATGCTTTGCCTGGTTAAATGAAGTTGTTTTTTTGCCTCTAGTATTAATTTTTCCTGAATTAATTGTGAGGGCGACTTTCTGAAATAACGGGTACAGCGCCTTGTAAAGTTGTCTCTCGACATGGAAAGTAATTCAGCATAGTCAGCTGGTTTACGGAGATTAAGGTAGTGCTCGTCCAATAGCTGACTAAACTGCTCCATAAGTTCATCTCTTTCGTTATTTTTATTAGAAACCGCATTCATTTTAATGCTGCTCGATTTGGCCAAAAAGAGTTGCAGATATGCTCGTGGTACTATATCAGACAGCGTTTCGTTGTTTAGTTCTTCTTTTAAATCATCCACTAATTTATCAAATACCTTTGCTTCTTTTTCTGTTAGTATTACAATTGGATCGATATAGATGTTGTTGAACAAGAGACCATTACAACGCACTTCAGTACGATGTAATTCAATGCAATAGAAGTCGCCATGAAACTGCAATTCAGTGCATTTTACAGATTCGGATTTTTCCAGATAAATAACCTGTAATGGTGTTGAAAACAGCAAAGCAGGAGCAGTGAAAGGGAAAACACCAAAGTCGGCATGATATAAACCTTTTCCTTCTTTAATAAACAACACAGTATACATGGTTGACTGAGCAGGTATGCTGAGATCCTTGTAAGTGGTTTCTTTTAAGCTTAACAGCTGTTCTCCTAATGACGAAATTAGCTCTTGCATTAATCGGGTTTTATTAAAGCGTTTTTTGAGGCAATATTTTGCTGTTTTATATTGTGGAGTATTTCATCGTCGAAACCATTTTTTGCTAATATGGAAATTATAAAATCGGTTTTTCCCTCAATATAGCTATCAATGTCAAAAGGATATTTTTTAGCCAGCTCCGTTTTTAACGTACCGTATTCTATTACTATTTCTGGATGTAAACGAAGGTAGTCCCTAAAGCGGATATGGTTTTTTAAACCCATGCTATCCTGCGTGCAGACGTATAAGTGGTGCCTAAGCCATTGTTTTCCGGAACCGTCAGCAGGACTTAAGTCCGACATTCTTTCAAAAGCATCTCTCCCAACAATACCCATTTCTCCCAAGTAGTTATATCCAAGTCCTTTTAGGATCCGGATAATCTCTTCAAAATTGCTTTTATCCTTAATAATGACATCTAAATCAATAATTGGTTTTGCTGCAAGTCCGGGTACAGAGGTGCTACCAACATGTTCAATTCCGATAATATAATCCTGTAGGTGCTTATTAAATATGACGCTCAATTCTTGAAAAACTGATGCCCAATTACTAGAATAGGGTACAACTAAAACTTCTTTACTTGCCATGATATCGTCTCTAAAATTATTGATATTTTCTGTATTGAACAACTGATACCACTCTTATGAAATAAACATAGTCAGTTAATCTCTAGTAAGTATGATATTAATAAGATAAAACTTAAAAATTATCTTTTTTATCTTTACGTCCTGTTATTACTAAAAATCGATACAGATAAAACTAGTCGCAATAATTTATGAAACAGAATGGAACTGCCTTGAATACAACGGATAATAACCTTTCTTTAACTGAATTGGAAGATTTATTAGGCGAACAACATATTGGTACTTCTTATGATACCCCTTTAAAAGCAGACGCTTTTGAATTAGGTGATCATGAAAAAATTAAGATTATTGCAGGGCATTTTCGGGAAATTATGGAAACGCTTGGACTTGATCTTACAGACGACAGTCTTAACGGAACACCAGGCCGCGTAGCAAAAATGTTTGTGAAAGAAATATTTAGCGGGCTTAATCCGGCAAATAAACCTCAGATTACATTATTTGATAATAAATATCAGTATAACCAAATGCTGGTTGAGAAAAACATAACACTCTATTCTAATTGTGAGCATCACTTTGTACCCATTATTGGTAAAGCACATATCGCTTATATTTCTTCAGGAAAGGTTATTGGATTATCGAAATTAAACCGGATTGTTCAATATTATTCCCAAAGGCCACAGGTACAGGAACGTTTAACTATCCAAATAGCTAATGAACTAAAAACTATTCTGGAAACTGATGATGTTGCGGTGGTAATTGATGCAGCTCATTTATGTGTGTCATCCAGAGGTATAAAGGATGTAAACAGCAGCACCGTAACGGCTGAATATTCAGGTGCATTTTTAGATAAGGCAACAAAGGAAGAGTTTTTGCAATATATCCGTCCTATGTAAGGTCTTGTTCTGGGTAAAGAATTGCTCGCCCTTAAATTCTGATTTCAGTAATAAAGGATAAAAATATCTTTTATTATTGAATCTTATGTTTTACATTTGTGGTGCAGATGGGAATTTTTTCAAAAACATGTGAATATGCGATGCGTTCAGTTTTCTTTATTGCGCACCGTACAGCTGCCGGCAGTAGGGTAGGAATAAAGGAAATAGCATCCGGTATTGAATCCCCTGAGCATTTTCTGGCAAAGATTTTACAAGATCTTAGCAGAAAAGGAATTGTTCAATCCGTTAAAGGACCAAATGGAGGATTTTATATGGATACATCTGCACTTAAACGGCCTCTATCGGATGTTGTTGAGGCTATTGATGGAAATAGCCTGTTTACCGGATGTGGCTTAGGGTTAGAATATTGTTCAGAAAGTAATCCTTGTCCGTTGCATCATGAGTTTAAGGCGATAAGGAACAAAATACAACAAATGCTACAAGACACATCAATAGCTGATTTTAATGAAGATTTAAATCTTGGGATTACTAAATTAAAAAAATAAAAAATTTAATTAAATAAAGGATAAAAAGGTATTAATATATTTTATATGACTAGTGAACAAAAACAATGGATTAGCGCAACAGTTCCTGTATTAAAAGAGAACGGTGTATTATTAACAAAGCATTTTTATAACAGGATGTTTACCCATAATCCTGAACTTAAGAACCTGTTTAATATGGGGAATCAGCAAAGTGGTAAGCAGCAAACTGCTTTGGCAATGGCGGTATTGGCTTATGCAGAAAATATAGCCAACCCTGGAGTATTAATGCCAGTGGTCGACAGGATAGGGCACAAGCACGTTAGTTTAGATATCAGACCAGAGCAATATCAAATTGTTGGTCGCCATTTAATTGCATCGATTCAGGAAGTTTTGGGAAATGCCGCAACACTCGAAATAGTGGATGCATGGACAGTGGCTTACCAACAATTGGCAAACCTAATGTCTGGTCATGAGGCAAAGCTTTATGAGCAAAAAACTGCTCAGCAATATGGATGGAAAGGATGGCGTCCGTTTAAGGTGGGCAAAATAAATGTAGAATCAGCTGAAATTACTTCATTTTACCTTTTTCCGTCAGATGGTGGGAAAGTGGCAGCCCATGTACCGGGTCAGTATATCAGTGTTAAAGTGTTTTTACCGGAAATGAAATTATATCAGGCACGCCAGTACAGTATTTCAAGCACTCCGGCACAAGATTATTATCGAATTTCGGTAAAGGCCGAAAAAGGAACTGGATTGGATACAAATGGTCTTATCAGTAACTATTTTCATGACGTTATCAAAGAAGGAGATATCGTAGATATTACTGCACCTGCCGGCGACTTTAAACTCGCGAAGGATTTAGCTGCACCTGTAGTATTAATTAGCGGTGGCGTTGGGTTAACACCAATGATCAGTATGCTGCAAAATCTTGTGGAACAGAAATTCACTTATCCTATTACCTGGTTACATGGTTGCAGAAACCGTTCAGTACATGCTTTCAAAGATCAGCTGGATCAAATTGTTAATGCAAATGAATCTATTGAACAACATGTTTTTTATGATGCGCCAACGGCACTGGATAAACAGGAGGGCGTGATGGAAGGATTTCTCGATATCAATAAAATAGCATCGTTACCTCAATATCCTGGTACTATGTATTATGTTTGTGGACCAGCTCCATTTATTCGTAAGCAATATCAGGATTTGATTTCCCGCGGAATTGAAAAAGAGTCGATCTTGTTTGAAGAATTTGGTCCTGCTTTACTTCAGCTAAACTAGCTTCATTTAGCAATATTATGGCTTATTATTTGATCGCCTTATCACCAGTAAAACTTCTTATATGAAAGTAGACATTAGTAATTTCGAAGATATCGTATTATTTGTAGATGGTTTCTACAGCAAGGTTAATCAAGATGAATTGATTGGCCCTATTTTCCATGCGGTGATTACCGACTGGAATCCGCATTTGGCCAAAATGTATGACTTCTGGAATGCGGTACTCTTTGGAGTAGCTGGATTTAAAGGAAACCCTTTTGCCAGGCATGCGCTTTTGCCACTACAAAAAAATCATTTTCAACGATGGTTATTGCTATTCGAACAAACCATAGATGAACATTTTTCGGGTGCATTGGCTGATGAGACCAAGAAAAAAGCAGGAATGATGGCTGAGATGTTTTTAAGCAAACTCTCCTATATGAAAGGTGGTTCGGATAGGGTAATTGTATAGTAGCGTTTAACTTTTTGATGATCTATTAAGGCACGAAGTTGTGACAGACTATTCGTGCCTTTTAACTTGGTTTTTATTTTAATAATCATATTTTTGATTAACTCTTAAATAAGTTGCTTTCCGGAGCTTTATTTTTTTAAATCAATCTATCCGACCAAATAAAAGTAGAACCACAATGAAAAATCTTAAGGGCATTATATGTTTAATTGTTACAAGCATATTGCTATTCAACTCACTCCATTCTTTTGGTCAAACCAAAAAGCAGAAGTCAAAAAAGCCACTAGTCGTATTTGTTACAGGCGATCATGAATACAGTAGTGAAGCAACTATGCCACTTATAGCAGCAGAACTTGAAAAGAATTACGGAATGCGTACCATCGTTCTTAAATCCTCTCCTGATTACAAATCAGAAGAAAATATTCCCGGCTTGGAAGCATTAAAAGAGGCAGATTTGGCTGTGTTCTATCTACGCTGGAGACGTTTGCCTGAAGATCAGGTGAAATACATTGACGATTACTTAAAATCGGGCAAACCAGTAATGGGCTTCAGAACAACTACACATGCATTTAATTATCCGGCAGGACACCCCCTTGAGAAATGGAATGCTTTTGGTGAATTTGCACTGGGCGCGCCTCCGGGATGGGGTAAAGGCGGACACACACATTACGGACATAAATCTACCACTGATGTTTCGGTTATTTCCGCACAGGCAAAGCATCCTATTTTAACTGGTGTGCCAAATAATTTTCATGCTGCTTCGTGGTTATACCATGTATTGCCACATTATCCGGTAAAAGGATCGACCTGGTTGTTAATGGGTAAATCTGTAAATCCTGATAAAGCAGCAATAGACAACCCTGTTGCCTGGACCTGGAAAACAGCTGCAGGAGGCAACACTTTTATGACCACACTTGGCCACCCTGCAGATTTTAATGAAGAAGGTTTCCAAAGACTTGTCATAAATGCTGTTCACTGGACATTAGATAAGCCTGTTCCGAAAAAATGGGCGGGAAAAATCGACATGAACGTGCCCTACCGAGAGGAATAACATAACCCTGAAATCCACTTTTTAACCAAATACAACATTACCTAATACTTTATGGAACTTTCGATACATAACTGGATGCGATCCGAAACGATAGAAACAACCATTCGCAGAGCATCTGGACTAGGATACACAAAACTTGAAATTGCAGGGAGTCCTGAACATTATGATACCAATCAGGTACGTAAATTATTAAAAGAATACAGTTTAACCTGCTGGGGATCTGTTACCCTTATGCTTGAGGATCGTAATTTGCTTGCTAAAGATGAAGCCCAGCGGGCAAAGTCGGTGCAATATGTAAAAGATGTTGTCCGAATGGTTAAAGAGCTTGATGGACATATGGTTTCTGTAGTACCTGGTACTGTCGGAAAAATAGTTCCCGATGGCAGGCCAGAGGAAGAGTGGCAATGGGCCGTTGATTCTCTAAAAGAGGTTTACGAATATGCAGAACAATCGGGTATATTAATTGGAATAGAGCCCATTAACAGGTTCGAAACATATTTCATCAACAGAGGAGATCAAGCCTTGGCATTGGCTCAGGCTGTTGGGCCTAACTGTGGGGTTTGTCTGGATACTTTTCATATGAACATGGAAGAGACCGATATGTTCGAAACCATCAGAAGAGCTAAAGGTAAACTGATTGGTTTTCACGTTGCCGATAACAACAGAATGGCACCTGGAATGGGTAATTTGAACTGGAGTAAAATAATTGACACGCTTCATGAAGTAGGATACAATGAAGTATTATCTGTAGAATTTTGTTCTCCGTTAGACCGTACTCCTGCCAATCCTTATCCAAATTCTATTGATGAAAACCCAATAGATCTATCTCCTGAGCAAAAGAAATTTTTGGAAGACCATGGCAGTACTTCGGTTTCTGAAGAATTTTATACCATGCTAACCCAAAAATCCTTTGATACCTTATCTAACCTTATAAACAACACAAACTAAACCACAAATAAACCTAAATGAAAATAACAAATGTAGAAGCGTTTTGGTTACGCTGTCCCATTCCGAAGGAAAAGCAACATTTTTCTGATTATGGCTTGCTAACCAATTTTGATATGACCCTTGTTGTGATTACAACAGAAGATGGCTTGCAAGGTTTTGGAGAAGCTAAAGCAGCCGTAGGATCATCAGGCGTGTGTGCCTCAATTGTAAGTTGTATAGAAAATGAACTTAAGCCTATTTTAATAGGAAAGGATGCAAAAAATATAAACCGTATCTGGGAAGAAATGTATAATGGCACACGCGATCATTATGCACTTTCAAGAGGTCGCAGATTTCCAATTCTTGGAAGGCGAGGGCTTACAGTATCAGCAATGAGTGGTATTGATACCGCCCTTTGGGATTTGAAAGGTAAGGCTCTTGGTGTTCCGGTAATGGATTTACTAGGTGGTGCTTGTCGCGATCAGATGCCCGCCTATGCAAGTGGTGGCTGGGCAGATGCCGAAAATATTGGCGCGCAATTAAACGGTTATGTGGCTAAAGGATTTAACGCAGTAAAAATGCGTGTTGGTATTATGGACCAAACTGTTCATAACAGTATTGAGCGGGTAAAAGCTGCAAGAAAAGCATTAGGCCCAAATATTAAACTAATGGCTGATGCACACGGAACCTTTAGTGTACCAGAGGCTAAGCAGTTTTGCAGAGGAGTAGAAGATTGTAATCTGTACTGGTTCGAAGAGCCTATTAGTCCTGATAACAGGCATGGCACTGCCGAAGTAAGGGCCTCGACAGCTATTCCGATAGCGGCAGGAGAAAGCGAATACACCAGCTTTGATATCCGCGATCTGCTTGAAGTTAGAGCACTTGACGTTGTTCAGCCTGACGCCGCTATCATCGGTGGTATTTCAGAAACCATGCGTGTAGGCCATCTGGCAAGCGTTAATCAGCTTGAACTGGCTCCGCACTGCTGGGGATCTGCTTTTTCTTTTATGGCAGGCTTAAATGTCGCTTTCGCATCACAGGCAGCAACAATAATTGAGTTTTCTTTAGGAGGAAACCCAATGATGTATGAGTTGGTAAAAGAACAGATTGAAGTTAAGGATGGTGTAATTGGCGCTCCATCAGCTCCAGGATTAGGATTAACCCCTAATTGGGA
Organism: uncultured Pedobacter sp.; assembly: GCF_946479715.1. The sequence continues at coordinate 31,768 of NZ_CAMLHF010000034.1, forward strand.
TTTCGTAAAGGAATTCAAACAGAAAGTTTAAAAAGGTAATTAAATTGTATTTATAAATTTTTACATATGGCACGTGCACTAAAAATCAATCACGTTACACTAATTGTAGACAACCTGGAGAAAGCAGGAGAATTCTATCAAAATGAACTAGGTTTAGAACCACTTGCAGCATTTCGGTTCGACTACCCTGTAATGTTTTTTAAATTTAATGATGAACAGCAATTACATCTTTCTGAATGGGAAGATACCACTTCCTTTCGTGGACATATCTGCGTACAGGTTGATGACTTTAACAGTATTTTCTTCCGTATGAAGGAACTGAATGTTATTGATGTAAAACCTTGGGGAAAGGTAAGACAATTGCCCGATGGCGCTATGCAAATGTTTGTACGCGATCCCGCAGGCAACCTGGTAGAAATTTCCTCAACTCCCGGAGGCGAAGTTGATCCATTGATATTTAAGGATGATTTTTATGAAGAAGGATTGTACGTTTCGAACAGAAATGACTTTAGAGGATTCAGATCTGATGACGCCACTTTATATCATAAATAATTAATGAAAAAGAGCGTTTTATTGCTTGAAACTATTGCCGACGATGCATTAACCATCCTTCAGGATCATGTAAATGTATATACTGGATATGACGATGCTTCTTTAAAAAGTGCATTAGAAAATCAAGAGATCCAGGCCGTAATTACCCGTGGCAAAGGTCAAATAAATAAAGCATTAATGGAAGCTATTCCAGCCTTGCGGGTTGCTGCAAGGTGCGGAGTAGGTTTAGATAATGTTGATGTTCAAGAGGCTACTGCCAGAAATATAATGGTGATAAATGCCCCTGGTTCAAATGCTGCAACTATTGCAGAACATACTTTATCCCTAATGTTGATGCTGATACGCAATATGTACGAATCAGTTGCTCAGGTTAAACAGGATAACTGGAACTGGCGCAATCAATACGCTGGTGATGAGTTAAATGGTAAAACCCTTGGGATTTTGGGAATGGGGAATATCGGTAAACGTGTAGCCAAACTTGGCGAGGCCTTTGGAATGAATGTTTTGTATTGGGGCAGATCTCCTCAGGATCTTCCATATAGTTGTTTATCATTGAACGAGGTACTACAACAATCAGATGTAGTTAGTCTTCATTTGCCCTTTACTAAGGAAACAGGTACAATAATAGGAGAGGAACAGCTATCTTTAATGAAGCCAAATTCTTTATTGATTAATACTGCCAGGGGTGCATTAATTGATCATGAGGCTCTTTTAAGGGCGCTTAATGAGCAAAGGATTTCAGGGTTCGCAGCGGATGTGTTACCAGAAGAACCTCCTGTTCCGGGTTTCCCGATATTGCATCATTCCCGTGCACTTGTTACGCCACATTCTGGAAGCCTTACGGCTTCAACATACAGGCAAATGTGTGTGCTTACCGTAAAAAATGTGGTAGCAGTACTCACAGGCGAAAAACCAGATACCAAAAGCGTATTCAATTTTAGCGCTCTTAATAAGACATAAGTAGTGCACACCGTCATCTCGACGTTAGGAGAGATCTCTTGGTTATGCCAATTTGCTTCATGACCAAAAGATCTCTCCTAACGTCGAGATGACGACAGCTTTAAACAGCTATTTCTCCAATGGATGTTGTTTTAACAGCTCAGCTGGAGAATAAAAACCTGTTTTAGCTTTCGTAGCATTACGAACCTGTTTTACTTTTGCCGGAGAAATAGCGGATGCCTTATTTCCAAATGAGTTTCTTACATAAGTAAGTACCGCCGCTACCTCTTCATCTTTTAGCATACCCCCAAAAGGAGTCATTGGTACCTGTCCGCTATATTTTTTTCCTTTAATTTCAAGTGGTCCTTGCAGGCCTTTTAGTACCAGCTTAATCAAGCGGTCCTGACTTCCTGTAACCCATTTTGATCCTGTAATTGGAGGAAATCCAGATGATGGCAAACCTTTACCATCTCCCTGATGGCAGGTAATGCAAAAACCTTCTTTAGCAAATATTGCCCGTCCTTTTACAAAGAGCTTACGTTCCTCGCCACTCAATGCTGTGGCCAGCTTTTCTCCTTTTTTCTCTGTTACAGATCTTCCGTTTAAATGAGCGATAGCAGTTTCATATGGTGCTCTCATCCAATCATCAAGCGGTTTTTTACCAACTTCCATCTCTATAGGTAATGCTTTTTCTTTAGGTAACCACGATGCAGCTGCGATCACTTCAAGTCGAACCCTGCCGTTTTCATCGGCTGCAGACTGCATTAACAATTCCGGCTGATCAGTTATCTGATGTCCCGTGTATCTTAAAACCCGAACTGCAGCTGCCCGTGCATGGAAATCCTTTGCTTTTAATAATTGTCTAAGTAACTGGCTATCTACTTTATTCATCCCCCAGGTTACCCAAAGTGCTTCCAAAAGGTTGTGCTCATATTTAGGGTCATTTTTATCCAATTTAGCCACCCATGTTTTTACCTCAGTAAGCACGTCAGAAACTTTACGCCCACGCAACTCAGATCTGGTACGTGATCGTGTTCTGTCTTCTGGTAACTTTAGGTTCTCCAAAAGCTCCGGAATACTTGCGTCTGCAATTTTTACTGGTTTTATTAACGGACGAGAAGGGTAGGTGATTCTATAAATTCGACCATGCACATGGTCTCTTAACGGGTCTCGGGCATTGTGCTGCATATGCCCGATTAAAATGTTGTGCCAATCGGCAACGTATAAAGAACCATCAGGCGCAAACTCCATATCAACCGGCCTAAAATTTTTGTCTTCTGCTATTAGTAAATCCTGTCTGTGTCTGCTTTTATATCCCGTTCCATCATCAACAAGAGTATGTTCTTTAGTACCTAAGAAACCGATCGTATTATTTATTAAAAAATCACCTTGCAGTTCATCAGGAAAGTGCCGACTAGAAACAAACTCTAAACCTGAGGTAGGACGAACACGATGTTCAGGTTGTAATAAATCTCTGGATTTCTCAGTAAACACTCCATATCTTGGTTTAACTGAAACCGGCAGCATCCAGCATACATCAGGGCTTGATGTTTCTGCATAAAAATTCTGCCCCCATTGATCAAAGGCAATACCCCAGGGATTAGGTACATATGGTTGGGCAGTACGTTCTAGCTTATGTAATTGCGGACTGTAGCGATAGAAACCGCCATTGGTAGCTCTAACAGGCCCATAAGATGTTTCTACGTTTGTGTGCAAAAACACACCTTCGCCCATATATATAGCTCCTGAAGGATCAGTAGTAAAGGCGTGTATATTGTGATGCGTATCATGATCATCGAAACCACTCAACAGAATTTCTTTTTTATCTGCTTTGCCGTCGCCATCTGTATCTTTTAAAAGCACAAAATTTGTTCCTTGCGAAAGGTAAACACCGTCGGCAGTGATTTCAAAACCTAACGGTAGATGTAGTCCGTCTGCGAAAACAGTCTGCTTATCAGCTTTTCCGTCGTTATTTGTATCTTCTAAAATAATCAGCTTATCATTAGGCTTAGCATCTCCTGGTTTATAATGCGGGTAACTAGGCATGGTTGCCACCCATAATCTTCCTTTGTTATCGAAAGTGATCTGGCAAGGTTTAGCCAAATCGGGAAACTCTTTTTCTGAGGCAAAGAGTTCTATTTTAAAACCCGGAGCCACCTTTAGTTTAGCTAACGCTTCCTCACCAGATAAGTACTTCAAGCTCCCGTTTCTATCAGCATTATAATTTGTTTTTACTACAGGCGGGGGTGTTGTGTTCTTATCCGCAGCAACCAGATCCATTTTTTCTCCCTTTACAGCTTTCCAAATTGCTGTATCTCTTATTGCTGTCATTTCGCGGAGTCTTTTAATCTCTGCAGGATAATTATCTGGTCCAAAAGGATCATATCTGCGCCCATACGCATGTACGCCATTTGGAATTTTAAAATCATTGTGCCATGTCCAGTTTTTCTCTAATACGGCTGCATGAACAAG
>NZ_CAMLHF010000035.1 GCF_946479715.1 uncultured Pedobacter sp.
TGGCCACAGGTACGGCCTCTTTCGCCTGTTATTCGTCCAATGGGCAAACCTGATTCTGTAACAGCTCTTTCTATCAATGTTTCTTCCAGCGCCATTATTTCTTCAGCAATTGCTTCTAAAAACTCAGCACGCTTAATTGTTGAAGTATTTTTATAGCTAACAAAAGCATCTTGTGCTAATGATAATGCCCGTTCAAGTTCTTCTTCTGTTGCGTAAGTAAACTTTTCTGATATTAAAACATTCCCAGTGGGATTGAAAGCCTGAAAGCTATCGGCTCCATGGCCACTACGAATATTTCCAATAAAATTCTCACCTGTTATAGACACCATACTTAGTAAAATTTAAAGCTATCTTTTATACACGAATAGCTATGTGGTTTGTTAATGTTCCAATATTATCAATACTTATGCTAACCTCGTCCTTTTCATTCAAAGTAAAGTCATTAGGAGGTACAATACAAGTTCCGGTCATTAAAAAACATCCGTTTTTAAAGTCGCACTCAGCATACAAATAGATTACTAACTCATTCAGAGAACGTTTCATTCTGCTAATAGAAACCGAATCACGAAAAACCTCCTTACTGTTTCGTTTGATAACCATCTCTATCATTGTTTTATCTGATATCGGCTTTTCAGGTATATATAAACACGGCCCCAGAGCAGCACTCCTTTCATAGATCTTTGCCTGCGGTAGGTACAATGTATTTTCTCCTTCAATGCTTCTGGAACTCATGTCATTTCCTATAGTATAAGCCTGTATGTTTCCAGAAGAATTGATAAACAAAGTTAATTCAGGTTCTGGCACGTTCCAGGTCGAATCTTTTCTAATGTTTACGTGTTGTTTATGCCCGGCTACACGATGAGGTAATGACTTAAAGAATAATTCAGGGCGATCTGCATCATAAACTTTGTCGTACATGCTTGCTCCACCGGAATCTTTAGATTCCTCTTTCCTGGCATCGCGACTGCGCAGATAGGTTACTCCCGCTGCCCACACTTCCTGTTGTCCAATTGGTGCCTCAACATCGTTTTCTAATATTCCTAACGCTTTATTTTCCTGCAAGGATTCAGGGTGCTCAGTCAATACATGAACTAAATATTGGTAGAGGTTGTCATTGTTAATCAATGTATCCCAATCAGCATTAAGTAAATAATATCCTGCATCACTATGCAAAATAGCGCCTTGTTTAGTTTTATATAATTTCATAATTTATTTATCCGTTTTAATTTGAAATTGTCTGTTATAAGGAGATCCCTCTTTTCCAGGGAATAAAATCGTTGTGACCTAATGCTTCAGCTTTAGCTTTAACCGCCCCGCTTGCGATCTCTATGATGTAATCGAGGATTCGTTCTCCTACCTGTTCAATGGTTTCTTCACCAGTTATTATTGTGCCCGCATCGATATCAATAATGTCATTCATCTTTTTGTACAGAGTTGTATTGGTTGATATTTTTACCACAGGTGCAATAGGATTGCCCGTCGGGGTGCCCAGTCCCGTTGTGAAAAACACTAGTGTAGCTCCCGCTCCAACCTCTGCCGTTGTCGACTCTATATCGCTACCTGGCGTACATAGTAACGTTAATCCAGGTTTTGATACCTGCTGAGGGTAGTCGATAACATCAATAACCGGCGATGTACCTGCTTTTTTAGCTGCTCCTGCAGATTTAATGGCATCAGTAATTAAACCGTCGCGAATATTGCCTGCTGATGGATTGGAATCAAATCCTGAACCAACAGCTTTAGCTCTTTCATGATAAGCCGTCATTAAGGTCATGAACTTCCGGGCCACGGTCTCATCTATACAACGATCGCTCAGTTCCTGCTCAACACCACAAAGCTCCGGAAATTCCGAAAGTATTACTGATGAGCCCAAAGCAACTAATAGATCTGAAGTATACCCCAAAGCCGGGTTAGCCGAAATTCCCGAAAAACCATCTGACCCTCCACATTCCAGTCCGATACAAAGTTTGCTTAAAGGAGCGGGTTTGCGCTTAAGTTCATTGGCCTGCATCAAGCCTGCAAAAGTTTGTTTTATAGCCAATTTTATTAATTCAGACTCGGTTCCTACCTGTTGCTGCTCAAAACAATACAAAGGTTTGGAAAACTGAGGATCTCGCTTCGCAATTTCCTCTTTCAATAGTGGTATTTGCGCATTCTGACAACCAAGACTTAACACAGTAGCTCCTGCAACATTCGGATGCGTTATATATCCGGCAAGCAAGCCACAAAGGTTAATGGTATCGTCTTTTGTGCCACCACAGCCTAACGAATGTGTCAAGAATTTAACGCCGTCAACATTCGGAAACACCCTGTTTTCTACCTCTGCATCAGTACCTAAAGTTTCTATGTCTATACTCAATATATCCTCAACAGCTATACCGGCTCTGTGCATCTTAACCAATTGCTGTACCTGATTGTAATAAGATGAGTCATTGTCATGATACCCCAATCCTTTCATAAAGGCATCCTGAATAACCTGTACATTCTTATTTTCACAAAATACCAAAGGGATAATCAACCAGTAATTGGCCACACCAACCTTGCCGTTATCTCTATGATATCCCATAAAAGTTTTATCGCTCCATGAAGATACTTCCGGCACTTCCCATCCGGTTTTTCTTTCCTTAAGCTTATAGTTATTAGCCGCATGACTAACATTGCCCGTAGTAATTACTTCGCCTTTTTTAATCGGTTTAGTTGCCTTGCCTACAAGCACCCCGTACATCAGAACATCATCTCCGGGCTGTAAGTCTATAGTTGCAAATTTATGCTTTGCCTGAACATCTGTAACCAGGTCATAAGTTCCTGCATCACTATTTATGGCATCACCTGCTTTTAAATCCGATAATGCTACCTCTATATTATCTGTACGATTTATTTTAAGTGTTTTTGACTTCATTAATCAAGTGTTTATTTTTCTAGTATTCGTTTCAAGGTCTGATCTATCCATTCTTCTTTCTTGGGGAAATCAGCGTAAGTTTTTATTTCAGATAGCATGGGATCGTCCTGCTTAATACCGGCCGACTGCAGAATGGCATAGTCCTGAAGAGATTCTGCAAATACTTCCCATCTTATAGAATCGTATGGGCCATCTGGTCCAGGATAAACTACAAAAGGATCTCCAACAGCAATTCCAGGATAAGCACTTCCAGACGCATTGGTAAAAGGATCAATAGGTTCTTCTTTTTCCACTACGTTCCAATAGTTGTACCCCCAGTGTAAAAAGCCCTGGGCTTTCAAATGATAGAATAAAAAACCTGACATTCTGATTTTAGCAAGAGGGGTATCATAGAACCTATTAAGCCACTGATCTCTGGGGCCTGTGCAGTAATAAACCCAATGAGGAATATTCTCTTTAAGGTAATCACCAGCCGAACTAATGATCGGAATGGGTATATCAGTTAATTTCTCTCTTCCGTATCTAACATCACTTAATGCATCCATCACTTTCATCCAGGGAGCCAGTTCCTGCAATATCTTTCTAGCCCTCTTATAATTTTGTATATGCTCCGATCCGGGCTCATCCGACAAATGGAAGTAGGAATCATCTAATACGTTTTCCTGTTTAAGGAAGCGATGAAACTCCGGTAAGTATTGTTTTAAAAAATTCAGGTAAACAGGAGATGTTGCAGAAAGATTCTCGTCCCAAAGCAGTTCGTAATTATCACCCTTTTTTGTGTAAACATGCATTGCATTTTCAACACCCCAGTAAAGAAAAAGATGGCCCCATTCAAATTTTTTGTAGCCCAATTCCTTAGTCATATCAAGGAATCGTTTGATACGCGACCAGTCAAAACTATATTTACCAGGACTGGTTTCATTGATGATCAGCATCTGACACGGCTTTTTAAATACAGTTTTAAGTTCAAACAAATTTTGAATAAAGGCCACATCATTTCCATGATCAATTAAATTCTTCATCTGTGCTTTAGTAAGCTGCCACCACTTCTCATCATACATTTCAGTTTTATACTGAGCCCAGGTAGCTTCACCTCGCCACCAATGGGTTACATGAAAGTTCTTACGGGGCTGAACGATAAGCTTGCTAATGTTTAAATCAACCAGAAGTATTTTCTCCATATTTACCTTTCCCTCATTCCAGCTTACTTTTACTTTGCATTGGTGAATACCCGGTTCTATATTTTCCGGAATCCTTAGGGTAATCCAAAATGAACGGCTTGCATATGGATTAGCATCTACGCGGGTAAGTGGATAAAGCGGATCTGGTAACATGCCCGGTAAGAAACCAATCCCATCCAGCTCTTCCTCCCGTACATCAGTATTAAAGTTTTGAAAGGGAACCAGGCCTACATAACGGACTTCATGTTTAACTGCGCCAGCTTCCATATTACAGGCAATCTGTACCCTGTCTTTCATATTGCTATGAAAGCCAACCTGAAAGGATACTCTACTGTTTCTAGCTACGATTAAGGTAAGATGATCATTGACTTTACCTGGAGATTGAGGAAAGATTCGTTTCAGCGAGCTTTCCAGCCAAACGTCCATATTTTTATCTTTACCTAAGGCATCCTTATGCAACAGCAGGCCAAATAAAATAAATACAAATGCTATTTTTTGAACTCTTTTCATTTTTTCAAATCCTTTCTAACAGCAACCCTTTGGGCCACAATAATCGTCTGATACCAGTGGAATTAATCCCTTTTCCAGTTCTTCTTCACTGGCATATCGAACCTTGTCTACAATAACCCTAATATGGAATTCATCATCTAAGCCTTCAAATCCGGTTTCCTTTGATAAAAAAAACTGCTTTTCTTCTCCTTCGTTTAAACCTTTAAGTTCAGCTTCCAAAGAAGGAAGAATTGTCCCATGACCATGTAAATAATTGATTGGTAACCCATCCAAAATATCCTCAAGTATCTCTCCTTTACTATTTTCCATCTTATATCTAATGGATACAACAGTTTTATCCTCAATTTTCATAAGCACTTATTCTTGATTTTTCAACTTCTGTATGCGTTTGTGGAATAAAGGTTTCAGCTAATAAAAATTTACAGACTACAACAGCTAGCACGGCACCAAAAACTGTAGCGCTTAGATACACCCATAGGTGTTCTGTATGACCAGAAATAATAGCCGGAGCTAATGATCTTGCCGGGTTCATTGATGCGCCACAAATTGGACCTGCAAACATCGCTTCCAAACCAACCACACCTCCAATTATTATTCCTGCAAGGCTAGCCTCTCTTTTACTTTTTCTTCCTACAGTAAGGATTACAAGCATTAAAAAAAATGTCAGAAAAAACTCAAGTATGAAAGATTGAAAAGCAGAACCTGCAGGCAGTGTTGATCCTAGTGTAGCATTAGCCGGAAATATGGCGTGCAGTGTGCAACTTGCTGCAATAGCTCCCGCTACCTGACTTAAAATAAAAGGCCCCAAATCTCTACGTGGATGCTTTCCTGATATGGTAAGGGCGATGCTCACCGCAGGATTCATATGCGCACCTGAAATACTTCCAAATGCGTAAATCATACTCATTACAATCAACCCAAAGGTGATTGCTATACCCATATGTGTTACTACTCCACCCGATTCCTGGTTAATGATAATTGCGCCTGTACCACAGAAAACCATTATAAATGTGCTTATAAATTCAGCGGTATATTTTCTTACTGGACTCTGCATTTTATTCTTCTGATAGACCTAATCGATAATCCTGTGTGTTGGTTTCGGGTAGCCCGGTTTAAATGAGGAAATATCTTTCGTAATAAATTTATACCCTGAACTTGCTTCAATTTTGCTGATTGTATTAAACACCAACGCTTCAAGATGTTCTGGCTCTGTTTGCACTCTTGCATTAATCAGTATATCTGCCTTTGTCGAAACTGTTTTTCTTATCTCATTGATAGACGTTTGCACTCCCGACGTAAAGCTTATCTTCTTCTGTTGCACACCATCGTCAATAAAGAATTTTAAATGACCTATTGGTAATTTCTGTTCGTTTATTTCCCAATGAATTTCTTTTGCAAGCGTTACTCCTGCCTCAAACGCATTATTTTCATCAGCAAAGAGCTCCATTTCAATATCAAGCCAGGCAAGCTCTGCTTCTCCTGCTCCATAAATATCATAGTCGATTTCCAAAGAGCTTCTCGCACCTGATTTAAAATTTTCCAAAGTAATCAACCACTGGTTTATACTCTCTTTATCAAGCGAGTTTTGAAACAGAATTGTTTTTTCAGGAAACTTACTATTTACCAAACGATCCATCTTGTTTAACTCCTCGTCAGTTAAAGAATCGATCTTGTTGACAATAAGGATATCCGCCTCTTCAATTTGTTTCTTATAAATATAAGTTACACTATTAACAAATAACGGTGCAGACTGCAGCATTGTTGGCAACACGTTTGCATCCACAAATACAGAGATGACGGTTTCTATATCCTTTCGAAATTTTTGTAGTGGTTTTACCACTGTAGCAATCATATCTGTGCAGGAACCCACAGATTCGGCAAACACTATCTCTGCATAATGAGATTCTTTTAGCACCTCAATTAAACTGTCTACTTTATCATAATTACAACAAAAACAGCCACCTGTAACTTCCATAACTGGAACATTTGAATTGCGCATGAATCTGGTGTCCACCAACTGCACCCCCTGGTCATTTGTGATTACACCAACATTCACCTTTCCTTTCATTAATTGAGTGCATGCATTTTGAATAGCTGTTGTTTTACCACTACCCAGAAAACCGCCGATCAGATATAACTTCATCATTTCTATTTTAATTTATACGCTTTATGATTACGACAGTCGTGTTTCTTTACCTGCTATCAATACCTTTTTAACGGGTATTTTACCATAAGCAATGTTTAGTGATGCTTTATTATCTTTAAAACTTACCGTGCCGAAACCTGTAGCTGTTGATAAGAAACTGGTAAAATCTCCTACTTTGGAATCCACATGTAAGGCCTTCTCTACTGCATCATAACGTACTCCGGTAAGTCCTTGTATCATTCCATAGCTAGACATTGCCCTGGCGTACCAGTGTCCGCATTCATATTCATTGAAAGGATTACGTACTCGACCATCATAGCGGTCACGACAAGCTTTTACAATATCCAGTCCCTCATTTACTTGTCCCATTAACATCAGATGTGATGCTACCTGATACTCAATTCCTGTCCACACTTCATTGCTGTACACAAATGGCAGAGAAAGCATCCCGCCTTTAGGCCATGAGCAAAGTAGCAATCCACCTTCGTGTCCAGCTGCATATGATGGACGCTGAGGATTTACGTGATCACTTAAATCGGCCTTCAAATTGTATTTGTGAACAGATAATAAATGACTTTTGGTTTTTTCAACATCCAACGGTTCTTCAAGTCCGCACATTCTGGAAATCCATCCGCCAAGAATACCGTCAGATAAGCAACCGGTTCCATACTGGTATTTTGGTCCCTCTTTCTTTAGTATTTCTAATGCTTCAGCTGTATATTGTGTAGCGAAAGATTTTTCATTGACTGGATTAGGCGCATTTAGCCCGGTCCACTGTATTTTTTGATTAAAATATTCTCCATTATATAATTCACTTTCCATGAATTTTTTACCGGCGGCATAAAGTGTTTTATATTTTGAGATGTCTTTTTTAAGAAACTGCCCCATTTTAACAATTGCATTCAGCGCTCCCAGGTAAAAGCTTGTACACATACCATCAGGTCCCCAAAACTCAATATCGTAGGTATTATGATGTGGTTCTTCCACAATTCCCTTACTTCTGGGATCCCAGGTGTTAATTGAATAATCCATGCTCTTTTTTACCATTGGGTACATTTTTTTCAGCCATGTAGCATCACCACTAATTCTCCATTCTCTGTATACTTTCATTATGCCCCCAAGCTGGCCATCAGCAGCGGCATGAAAATCATGTTTGGCAGGGCTTATAGGCATATTTGCTCTAAATTGCTGATGCCCTTCAAAATTTTGATTTTCACAGAACTCTGTAGTTCTAAGGCTCCTTTCAAGGGATGGAAAAAGATGAGGAATTGCCTGTGCATAATTCCATACGTGGGTACAACTACCATGACAGCACCCGCCATCATCACCGCATCCTTCCCAGCTCCATAGACGACCATCAAATTGTCTTAATACTGTTGGCGATTTAAGGATAGTAAGGTTTGCGGCAACTGCTTCAATAACTGCTGGAGGTAAAGTGCTGGAATAAAATGCATCACGGAATATTGCTGATTTTTTTTGCAGCTCATCATAATTGTTTTTCCAATAAGCTGCTGCCTCTTCAATTCCCTTAAATTTACTGCTATACCACGGTTTGTAGTTCCGATCATTGTAAGTTGACTTCTCTTCCAAACCAATGGCAGATGGAGTTATGCAACAATCCGCCGATTCAGCCTTTTTTGGATCAACAACCACATCTCCAATATGAAGATCTGAATCCGGAACATACCAGGTCATCATGAGTCTGATGGTTTTTTGTTCTCCTGCGTTTAATTTAAACGGCACAAATAACGATGCACCAGGCGCATCTGAGTCAGGCTCCTGAGCCTTAACTTTCCCCTCTTTAATGGTATTCCAAACCATGGTTAAAGGGTCAAACCATCCGCCCCTGAACCAACAATAATCCACAGTTGCAGGCTCACTGGTGAAAATAGCAAAATCTGTTTTTAAATGTGGTTTTTCATTTGTTCCTTCCTGCGACAGTATGAATCCGTCTGATAACTTTTTAATGGCTCCTTTTTGGCCGCCCTGCAACACAAAATTTCTTGCATTATAAGAAAAGACCGCTTCAATAGTTTCTGAGGTATCATTTGTGAATTTATATTCTAAAGCTCCTGCTGGTAAACTTGAGTTGTCTTCGTCAGTTGGAATGAACGGACTCCATCCAATGATCTGTGTTTTTAACGGTATGTCTTTTTCTTCGAGATCAATCGTTGCAAATGGAAAACGATCTGTAAATACCGCACTGTTAAATCTGGGTAAACCGTAGTTACTCCCGCTAGCCCCATTACCTGTACCACGTTGACCAAACATCTTCCACTCCTCAATTGGCCCTTCTAATACCCGTGCTACCGTCTGTTTACCTTTTACAGCAATAGCAGCAAACATATTGGGTTCATGAAATATTTCAGGCCTGTTGCGGATGGACATATGAGATATGGCCCCGCTGCCTTCCAAACAGAACATCCCTGAACCCAAACCACCAATCGGAAACGCTACTCTTCTAAGATTTTCGTTTTTATAGCTGGTATTATAAGCTCTTTTGATATTCTTTTCATCCTGCTTTAACGACGTCTGTAAGGTTTCCTTATCAGTATTGTCGGTTCTGGTTTCGGCCATCATTACCGATGGTATTGCCGTAAGTCCAATACCCCCGATGGTTATTTTTTTTATAAATGAACGTCTGTTATCATTATTTTTCATCAGTATCAATAATTAGTGATGGTTATAATTAAATAGTTGTTTCCAGGTACTTTCCTAATCTTTCATATTTTTTGTGCCGCAATTCATACAAATGAGCTAGCCTATCATCAGGATGGTAAGTTTTATCAAATCCTTTGCCTATTGCGTTCATTGCTTCATTTACATTAGAATAAATACCTGCAACGGTTGCGGCAAACATTACAGCTCCCAGCGCACAAGTCTGTTCAGACTGGTGGACACGGATAGGCATATTCATGACATTTGCGAGCGTCTGCATTACAAATGGTGATTTCTTTGCAATACCTCCCACACCTATCAAACCCTTTATGGCAATGCCCTCAGCTTTAAACCTGTTAGATATACTTTTTGAGCCGAAACAGGTAGCTTCTACAATTGACCTGTATATGGAAGGAGCATCGCTCCCCAGGTTTATACCCGTTATAGCACCTTTGAGCAATTGATTAGCATCGGGCGTTCTGCGGCCGTTAAACCAATCAACAGACAGTTCGCTCTGATCATTAAATTCCAATGCGGTGGCGCTTTTCTCCAACTCAACCAATAGCTGCTGAGATATATTCTCAGAAATTGCTTTCGCATTTCCGGCATCAATTCCTGCTGAAGCCGAAACTAAATGCTGCAAAGGCCATGATAAAAGATTCTTAAACCAAGCAAATGCATCCCCAAAGGCTGACTGTCCAGCCTCCATGCCTATCATTCCTGGAATAATAGATCCATCTACCTGTCCGCATATTCCTTTAACTATGGTTTTATTTATATCATTTTTTGGTGCAACCAGCATATCACAGGTGGATGTACCAATCACTTTGCTCAGATAGTAGGGTTCTATTTGTCCCCCAACAGCTCCCATATGTGCATCTATCGCGCCAATACCCACTAAAACATCAGTACTCAATCCCAATCGTTTGGCCCATTCTCCACTTAACCTACCGGCTGCTTTATCTGAGGTATAAACTTCCTTACCTAAAGTAGCCGAATATCCTGTTAATAGTGGATCAAGCGTAGAGAAGAAGTGATCGGGAGGAAAGCCACCATGCTCTTCAGCCCACAAACCTTTATGTCCGGCGGCGCATACACTTCGCTTTATTTCTGTGGCTTTTTTACCACCGGTTAACAGAAACGGCATCCAGTCACAATGCTCAACCCAGGTATAAGCAGCATTTCTGATCCGCTCATTTTTTCGCAGGATATGTAATAGCTTCGACCAAAACCATTCTGAGGAATAAATGCCTCCGGAGTATACCGTGTAATCAGGACTATGTTTTTTCGCATGTGCATTAATTTCGGCAGCCTCTTTAACAGCAGTATGGTCTTTCCAAAGAATAAACATTGCATCTGCATCTGACTCAAATTCAGGTAGCAATGCCAGTGGAATTCCTTTGTCATTTACGGCTACCGGGGTCGAGCCTGTAGTAGCGATAGATATTGCTCTGATATTTATGGCTACAAATGCCCCTGCTTGTTTTAAACACCCTTTTATAGTGTGTTCTATCCCTTCAATATAATCGAGCGGATGTTGCCTGAATTGATTCTGACTGGCATTGCAGTAAAGTCCGTCATTCCATCTTGGGTAGATAAACGAAGACGAGGCAACTTCGTCACCATTATGTGCATTAACTATAATGGATCTGACAGAATCTGTTCCAAAATCAACTCCTATACAATAATCTTGATTTGTCATTTTCGGCTGCTTAATGGTGCTGCAATGAGATATTTTTAGCGTCAATCTTTTTCCCAATCCCTTTTATAGCATACCAGGCAATAAATGCGAAACATACCATTGGTATCACGAAGGCTATAGACATCCCGAAGTGATCTCCTATCAGGCCCATTATTGGCGGACAAAATGCACCGCCTGCAACTGCCATTACCAAAAATGAAGCTCCTTTTTTAGTTAAAGGCCCTAAATCATATATACCTAAAGCAAAGATTGTTGGGAACATGATCGACATAAAGAAATACGTAAAAAATAAGGCTACTACCGAAAACCATCCTATCTCTAACAAAACTATAAATACCAGTACGGTATTAACTACAGCATATATTCCAAGAAGTTTTTGCGGCGATAAATATTTCATCATGTACGACCCTGATAATCGCCCGATCCAGAAAAGTCCCATCCCTCCAATCGCAAGAATAAGAGATGCTGCCTGCTCAGGATTTTTTGGTGTAAACACTTCACCAAACCAACCTAAGTGCTGCATGATATCTTGAACAGGCCCTGTTACATTAGGGATGGTCTCTGTTACATAGTTAATAAAGAATGAGTTAACACCGGTCTGGGCAGCTACATAAAGAAATTGTGCAATTACAGCCAATACAAAAGCCGGGTGCTTCAATAGATTACGCATCGGCGGATCTTCAGCGGTTTCGGTATCACTGGCTTCTTTCACTTCAGGAAGCTTAATGAGCATAAATACTAATGCTACAACTACAACAATTCCGCCAACCATCATATATGGCTTAACCATGGAATCGAATTTATCTACACCAGGTGTATGTTCTGTTCCAAAGATGAACAATCCACCCATCAAAGGCCCCAATATCCATCCTAAACCGTTAAAAGATTGAGAAATATTGATCCGTCTGGCTGCATATTCTTTTGGTCCAAGAATAGTTGAGTAAGGATTGGCTGCAGTTTCCAGACAAGCCAGTCCGCATGCCAGCACAAATAAAGCAAGCAGAAATGGAATAAATGCTTGTAGTTTAGCTGCCGGGTAAAAAAGAAAGGCACCAATGGCAAACAAAACCAGCCCTAAAATGATTCCTTTTTGATAACCGAATCGCTTCATAAACAGCCCAGCCGGCACAGCCATAGCCAGATAACCAATGTACAATGAAAATTGTATAAAGCCCGATTGTGCTTTTGATACATGTAATATATTCTGAAAATGCTTATCCAGCACATCCAACAAACCATGTGCAAAACCCCACAAAAGGAATAGGCTGCATATGAAAATAAAGGGCACGAGGTAACTCTTGCCGGTTTCTGTTCTGAACAGTGAAGTTGATTTTTTATTCATCAGATAAGTGCTTAGCTGTATAATGATCCGTAAACTTGACATGCCCTGTAATCCGAGCCTTCGGTATCCATTCCAAATGAAGACCATGCTGAAGGGCGAAAGACATCGCCTGAAGCTACATTATGCATGTTTACCGGAATTCTGAGCATTGAAGCAAGGGTGATCAGATCAGCTCCGATATGCCCATAACTTATCGCTCCATGATTTGCACCCCAGTTTGCCATCACTGAATAAACGTCTTTAAAAGCACCGCTTCCGCTTAAACGCGGAACAAACCAGGTTGTTGGCCAGGTACGGTCAGTACGCTCATCCAGCGTTTTATGTACATTTTCAGGTAAATCCACTGCCCAGCCTTCGGCAATTTGAAGTACCGGACCAAGGCCCTTAACCAAATTTAGTCGGCACATGGTTACCGGCATCTCTCCTTTAGTAAGAAAATTGGATGAATATCCTCCCCCACGAAAATAGTCGAGATTTGCAGGATACCAGGTAGTTGCTTTCAGACATTCCTCTGCCTCTTGCTCATCAATGTTCCAGAATGGCTTCATCACAGGTTTGCCATCTATTGTTTGTCTTCCTGTGCCATCCAAAGTTGCTGAGCCTGAGTTTATCAAATGAATAAATCCTGCCTCTGCGCGTTTATTCGGTTTCCAGCCCGACACTCGTTCTACAGCTTCGGGGCTCCAGTAAGTACGTACGTCAGCAAAAATTTGTGCAGTATTTGTCAGTAGATAGTTAAATAGCATAGAAACGCCATTTAATGCATCATTTTCTGTTGCAACCATATAAGGTGCCCTTATTCCATTCCAATCGAAAGAAGAATTCAGTATAGCTTCAGGAAAATCCCCGTTAGGTAAGAAATCTGTCCATTGGCGTTGCCCCTGGAAACCAGAAACAATTGCATTATGTCCCTGGGCTTCTTCAGCATAACCAATTTTAACAAGTGCATCATTCCCAATCATCAGATCGCGAATAATAAGTGTCATCTTTATTACGAATTCCCAATCTTTGTCTTTTTCTTCTCTGGATTTCACTTTCTCAGGCCGATTGAAATCTTCTCCCTCCAGGCAGTATTTTTTGGTCCATTCCAAAGCCTTCTCGTATTCTTTCTGATCAAATATATTCTGTTGTATACGTCTTAAAACTTCAGAGGAATCTACATATTCATTGCGCATGCCCAAATAGTCCTGAAAGAAATCAGCATCCACAATTGAACCTGCAATACCCATAGAAACTGAACCTATAGCCAGATATGACTTGCCTTTCATAATTGCAACAGCTAAACCACTTTTGGCAAAGCGTAGCAATTTCTCTTTAACATCAGCAGGAATCACAGCATCTCCCAGGTCCTGCACATCTGTTCCGTAAATTCCAAATGCGGGCAGCCCCTTCTGGTTGTGACCAGCTAATGTTGCTGCCAGATATACTGCGCCCGGTCTTTCTGTGCCATTAAATCCCCAGATTGCTTTAGGCAATAGCGGATCCATATCCATAGTTTCTGACCCATAACACCAGCATGGCGTAACTGATAATGATACGCCTACATTATTATCTCTGAATTTTTCTGCACATGCTGCTGCTTCTTTAACTCCACCAATACAGGAATCTGCGATGACACATTCCACAGGGCTGCCATCAGGATATTTCAATTCTTGCTTAAATAACGCTGCTACTGCTTTGGCCATATTCATTGTGGTATCCTCCAGGGATTCACGAATGCCTCCCAAACGGCCATCTATTATAGGTCGAATGCCTACCTTAGGGTATTTGTTCATATTCTGATCTTTATTTGGTTAAACTTCGGATAAAGGCTGGTGAGATATTAAAGCGCCCACCAGCTATCCGAATACATGATTTTAATCTTTAAACGCCCCGGCGATCTCGTCAAGAGATACACCTAGAACCTTTACTGCAATTTCATTTAGAGCGGTTTTGTCCCCCGTAAAATGAAACACACTATGCATGTGCGTATGCTTTTCTCCTGGTTTCAAGAATGTAGGTGGCGATACACTTTCTAATTCGTAAAAAGGTCCCATTTGTGAGCCATCAGCTAAAGGCCCATCATTATAGGCATTCATGGCATCGCCGGTAAATGGATCTTTGTCTGGTGTCCATTCCTGGTTTAAGTATTTTGCCTTGTTGTTTATGTCAAACATGGTGATCGTAAGCACATTCTGATCCGCTGCATAACTACCGGCAACATTTTTAACCCTACCAGGAGGAATACCGAGTTTGCCACGTGATTTACCATCGGCTTTGAACAACAGAATTCCATTCTTGTAAGTTATACGGTCTTTAGCAATCTCTCCAAAATAATCTGTAGTAGCTACTTTACCAGCTGCACTTTCGATATATGGAATCACAATTACTGTTTTAGGCGATGGGCTAAACATGTCTAAGCTCCAGATACAAGGGGCCCCCGTTTTCTCTGTCCATTCATTAGTACCACTATTAGTGATGGTATTTTGTGTTTTAA
The DNA here is from genome assembly GCF_946479715.1 of uncultured Pedobacter sp. The sequence goes on from NZ_CAMLHF010000035.1 coordinate 14,915, forward strand.
AGGCAACAGAACTCACTTTACCAGCTAAACTAATATTTAAAACTTTCTCGATGTTATCCTTTTCCAGAATCTCTACATCTCTTTCCAGCTTTATCTTAAGATTGGTGCCCGCATAGTTCTGCAACTCCATTTCTTTATTTAACGATGCGTGCTTTCCATCAGATTTTAGCAATGTCCAGCTTTCACTGTCAATTCCTGCAGGAGTGTGCCAATTGTCGAACACCATCGAATCACCCTTTTTAAAATAAAGGGAAAATTTCCCTCCCTCCGGGCCAAGCCACAAACGGTCTTCACCACCATAAGCGTTCATATGCGGGTCCAAAGGTTTGCCAAAGGCTTTATAGTTAACCCAGCCAAAACTTTTGCCATCAAGCCCTTCGGCAGTTGAAGTAAATACCTTTGCCTGATATTTTGGCGATAAAGCAAGTTGAGCGCTTCCGTCATCATTCTTTAAAACAACTATACTGTCATTTTCATTCAAAAAGTTTAAATCGTAGCCAAACGTGCCCTTTTCAAAAACCTTCATATCTTCTTGTTTTTTTGTGGTAGACTGACAAGATGTGATCATCATTCCTGCCAACAATAGTGATGGAATTTTCAGTAATTTCATGTTCTGAGTTTTAAGGATTAATTTACTTCCAGTTCATCTCTTGAAGGGAATTTCGGAAAATTACCATGAGGTTCTGTTTGGTACCAATAAGCAACAGTCATGATATCCGATTTCTGTGCCAGATACCTGCCACCATCTCTCCATCCCAGATCCTGAATGGTTACCTTAAGGTCTTTATCAAAACGTATCGGATCCATGATATGCCACCTGTACATTCCAAATCTTTGTTGGGCTTTATAGGTCCCGTCTGGCCTGATCACCTGATGTAAACCGGCATAGGGAGTGCTGTATTCTGTATATTTACCACCTCTGTCGAAATTATAAGATCCGCAGAAATAATCCTCCGTTCCTGTTCCGGCTATGGTTGGATATTCTTTATCACCATCTAAAAAGAACTTGATCTCACCTTCTCCCCACCATCCATTGTTGTTTACACCAAGTCCCATATATAGGCCTACAAACTGTCCTTTGCCTTTTACACCATCAATTATAGTATGTACAGATGTAGTGTTAGGGTTCGATCTTCTATATTGTGCATGAAAATAAGCTTCGTCATCTGCAACTGGGGTAAGTGTGTAATTTACCTGATAATATAACCTCATATCATCTTTTGGATTAATGTTTTCAAGAGTGATTTTGCATTTCTTTCTGAAAGGCATTTTCCAGTAGCAGTTAAAAGCACTTCCCGGATTAACACTTACAGGTAGGGAATTTAATGGAGCATATTCTCCCCATCCCATTCCAAAGAATGCACCTACAGGAGCTTCAATAGAAGGTTCTTTTTCATCGTCCCAGTAAAAGCGTAAAATAGAGAACTGCCAGTTTCCCGTTGGTGTCATCCAGATCTGCTGTATGGCACCAGGACCCTCCATTTCTGCTATAGTTACGGTTTCTCCGCTTTTAACAATTATAAAAGGATTCACTTTCCAGCCAATTCCCAGATCGCGGGCTTCGTTTGCTGCGTTGGCAACATTACGTTGCCCTTTACTTTTCACTGGGTCAGCCATTCCGCCTTTACCTTTTTCTCCGGTGAAGTTCTCCGGACTGATAGACCTGGTTTTTGCATCAGATAATCGAGACAGATTACCAAGATTCATATCAAGGCCATCAAATTTCTGTGGTTTTTGCGCAACTGCCGGTAGAACGAAAATGGTTGCGATGATTAGTAATAAAAGCTTTCTCATAATTTTAAATTGCGACGTGCCTCGGCTACTTAATAAGCTTTTCACTTGAAATTGTGTACTCCAAATACCCGAGATTTGGATTTGCTTACACGTTTAAGCTAAAAAGGATAAAAAAAAATGCTGAGCACTTCGGTTTTAAATGGTTTATAATTTGATTGTGTAATCAAACTTAAGCTTAAACGTTTAAACGAACAAATATTTTTTTATTTTTTTTCAAGGGCTGATGTAACATTCTCGTTCTAAGATGCGCACAGGCCATTAAGCTACTTCTTTTTAGCCGTAGCGCTCGATTGTCTTACAATTAATTTCGAAGGGATACTTATCTGCGTGTTGAGGCTTTTTTTATCAGTTATGTTTTTAATTAAGATCTGAACAGCCTTTTTACCCATTTCAAGTAGTGGCTGTTCTATATAGGTTAAAGGGGAATAAAAGAAATCAAAAGCTTCACTCTCATCAAAACATACTATAGCTACGTCATCTGGAACCCTATACTGCATCTTATTTAACGATTTCAATCCTTTTAAAGTAAGCGTATTTGTAGCAAAAAATAGCGCATCCATTGCAGGATTCTGAGCAAACAGTTCACGTATACCCGCTCCTATCTCTTCCTGATTAGCATTGAAATCAACAGTTTTGATCAACGGGGTTTTAGCTTTTAACAGTTTATTGTCCTTAATTGCATCAAGGTAGCCCCGCTTTCTATCCAGCATATGAACTAAATCTGTTTTATAAGCGACCATGCCTATGTTTGTTCTGCCTGCTTCAATTAAATGGCTCACAGCATGATAAGAAGCATCATAATTGTTAGTCATCACATAGTTAGTATCCAGGCCTTTAAAATACCTGTCGATAAGCACTACTGGAATATTGTTTTTTAAGAGCACTTCAATTTGTTCTTGTGAATTTTCGGCCGGTGCAATGATAAAACCATCAACCTGTCTTTCAGTTAAAATATTGATCAGGTTTTGAGATTTCTCTGCATTTTCATCCGCACTTGCAAAAATCACGGTATAGTTAAATTTCTTCGCTTCGTCTTCAACGTTTCTGGCAAGATTAGCAAAGAACGGATTGGAAATATCTGCTACAATTAATCCAAAAGTATGCGATTTTCCTGTTTTAAGGCTTTTGGCAATCTGATTAGGCTGATACCCCATTTCCACAGCCGTATCTCTTATCACCTGGGCTATTTCTTTACCAACACGTGCTTCTTTTTCCTTATTATTTAGCACGTAAGAAACCAGCGCGGTAGAAACACCCACAGTTTGTGCAATATCTTTAATGGATACCTTCTTCTTCATTGCATAAAGGTATGCTTAATCGATTAACATAAAAATATTAATTGAAACATTTACCTAATTAATTTTAGGCTTTTATCTACCCTGCCTCTTAAAAACGAAATAGATCTGTATTTTTCTTCGCTATTGTAAAGAATTTATCACGAAGCAAGATATCCATCAAGCAAAAAGTGTGTTTTTAACCATTTAGAGGCGGATTCTGTAAAACCATCCACTGCTTTTTAAGGGAATTGTTTCATGAAATGCAAAAAACTGCTTGTTTGTTTAAACGTTTAAGCTTAAGTTTGATATACACCAATTATAAATCATTTTTTGAACCGAGATCGCTTCGGAATTTTTTTGATCTTTTTGCTTAAACGTGTAAGCAAGTATTATGGGATGCGCGCTCCCTGGAATTTCTGCTTATAATTTAGCTGTTATCATTGAAACGAGGCACTCCTACTTTTCTAACTATGGAGAACACTTACCACGCTCAATTTTTTAACCATAAACCAAATTAAATTTTTATGAAAGGTTACCAGAACACTAAAACGAGTAATCGTTATGGTGGTAATGCCAGAGTAGTATTAAAGATTTTTTTCTTTTTCTTACTCGCAAATTATCACCCGCTGAAAGCACACGCTTTTCAGGTAAATGCAACACAACAAGCCCGGGTTATTACAGGAACTGTTAAAGATGATGCAGGCATCCCTTTACAGGGCGTAAGTGTCACGATTAAGGGAGAAACCGCAAAAACACAAACTGATGTAAACGGAAAATACAGCATCGGCTTGCAAAGCTCTGGTTCTCATCTCATCTTCTCTTACATTGGGATGGAAACCCGCGAAATTCCCATTGGCTCTGGAAATGTTTACAATGTTACCCTACAGGATGACAGTAAAACATTGGAAGAAGTATCCATCTCTACCGGATACATGACACAAAAGAAGGCAGACCTAACCGGAGCCATCAGTGTAATCTCAAGAGACGACTTTGCTAAAAATCCAAGTGCTAATGTCATGAGATCTTTGCAGGGAAAGGTTCCTGGCGTTTTTATTACAACAGATGGGAATCCCGCAGAAAATGTTGGAATTCAGGTTCGTGGGGTTACCTCTATGAACTCCTCTCCTGCCCTGATTGTGTTGGATGGTCAGCCTGTTACCATTAATCTGAGAGACATTAATCCAAATGACATCGAATCAATGCAGGTATTGAAAGATGCAGCCTCGGCTTCAATCTACGGTTCCCGTGCTGCAGGAGGTGTTATTCTCATCAATACAAAAAAAGGCAGAAAGGGTGATAATACAAAAATAACACTCGACAGTTACGTTGGTGCTTCAAAAATAACGGGAGTTCCAGATATGCTCAATGCAGTGCAATATGGCCAGGGTTTATGGCAGGCAACCGTTAATGATGGCGACGATCCGGGTCCGGGTAACATACGTATTTATAACTACGACTGGAATCGGGATGCCAACGGAGTTCCTGTACTAAACAAGGTCACTCCCATAGAATGGTTAAATGCAGATCATACTATGCCTTCGTCAGATACGGATTGGTTTAAAGAAGGCACCAGAACTGGTTATCAGCAAAATCATCAGTTAACTATATCCAGCTCAAGCGAAAGATCAACCAGTCTTTTCTCTTTAAATTATTATGATAATAATGGTACACAGGTTACCTCAAATTTTAAACGCTATTCAGCGCGGTTCAATAATGACTATGACCTGCTAAAAGGCAAACTAACTATAGGTGAAAATTTTGCATTATCGAAACTTGCAATTCATGATGTGAACAGTACTTATGGATTTTTGGTGATGCCTCCAAACATTCCGGTTTATGATCTTAATGGAGGCTGGGGCGGTGTGGCCATGCCTCTTGGTATGGACGACTTTAATAACCCTGTTAGAGACCTGTTGATAAGAAAAGACAACAGGAACAACTATCTAAAAGCACTGGGAACTGTCTATGCAAATCTGAAGATCCTGCCTAATCTTGCACTTAAAACCCAATTTGGTGTAGACTATACTATGGAGTACGATAGAACTATTGATCCTAAGTGGGTTGAGGCCGGAGGAAAAAGTAATACCATAAACAAGGTGTTTCAAAATAACACACATGACCTTGGAACTACCTGGACAAATACATTGACCTATAACCTTAAGCTTGGCGAACATACGGTGGATATGCTTGGCGGTTTGGAAGCGTACAAACTTTTACAGGAAAATTTTCAGGGTAACCGAGATGGACTGCTATTAGAAAATAGAGATTACGCTTACCTTGGTACAGCAACGGGTGATAGCAAAGGCCTGCTAGGCGGAGGTAATGAAAGAAAGCTCTTCTCTTACTTTGGAAAGATCAACTATGCATATGCGTCTAAATATTTGTTTTCCGCAACTATTCGCCGAGACGGTTCTTCTGTATTCGGAGAGAACAATAAATACGGTTTCTTTCCTGCCTTCTCCGCCGGCTGGAGAATCAAGAACGAATCCTTCTTAAAGGATGTTAACGCTATTTCAGATTTGAAACTAAGGGCAAGCTGGGGCCAAAACGGTAATTCTGCACCACTCGCCTCAGCATTACTGGTAAACATTTATGGTGTTAACGTTGATGGGACTTCTTATCCGATAGCTGGTAATCAAACCGGTGGTATCCCATCAGGATACCTCAGAAGAAGTCTGGGAAACCAGGATTTAAAATGGGAAACCACTACCCAAACAAACATAGGTGTTGATTTTGCTTTCTTAAACAATCGCCTTACAGGGTCCTTAGATTGGTTTAATAAGAAAACAACAGATATGCTCTTTCAACCACCATATATCGCAGCTTTGGGCGAAGGTGGATATCGATGGATCAATGCCGCAGATATGACCAACAAAGGTTTCGAATTGATACTTGGCTGGAATGACACTAAAGGTGATTTTTCTTATCACATCACCACTAATTTTTCGGCGTATAAAAACAAAATCACAGATCTGCCTTCAAGTGTAAGATTTGCCTATGGAGGTAACGGATTGTTAGACGACGTTATCGGACGGCCACTGAATTCATTTTATGGCTTAGTTGCCGATGGTATTTTTAAAACGCAGGAAGAAGTTGATAATTCCGCTCAACAGCCAGGAAAAGGTATTGGAAGGATCAGATATAAAGATCTGGATGGAGACGGTGTAATTAATGAAGCCTATGACCGTACCTGGATAGGCGTTCGAGATCCCAATTTAATGGCTGGTCTAAATCTTCAGGCTTCCTATAAAAATTTCGATTTTACGGCCTTTTTTCAGGGTGTTTTTGGCAACGATGTTTATAACTCATGGAAAGAGCTTAGTGATTTCTGGAACATAGGTGTTCAGAACGACAGAAATCACCCACTCCGCGTGTTGGATGCCTGGACCCCTTTAAATCCTAATTCAGACATCCCAGCATTGTCACGTCGCGACTCTAATGGTGAAAAAAGATTGTCTACTTACTTTATTGAGCCAGGATCTTACGTTAAGCTCAGAAGTGCTGATTTAGGCTATACATTTCCTTCCAAAATTACCCAGAAGATCAGCATAGAAAGATTAAGATTATACATTTCTGCTCAAAATCTTTTTACCGTTAAAAGTGGCAAGTTCACCGCCGGAGATCCTGAAAATCCAGGCACGGGCTATCCAATGCCGCTTACTACTTATTTAGGTATTAACGTAACATTTTAAAACGTACGAAAATGAAAAAATATAAAATAATTATAGCACTCCTTGGAATGATCCTATTCTTTGGGTGCAAAAAATACCTCGACGTATCAACTAAAGGTGCTTTAACTGAAGAACAGGTTTCCAATCCGGAACAACTGGAAAACTTTGTAACGGCAGCGTACGCCTATATGCCGAATCTGGGATATCCAGATACGCATGCCCCATGGATAGCAAGTCTTCGCTCAGACGATGCCTACAAAGGTGGCGGTGGTTTAAGTGATCAAACTCCATGGTACGAAATGGAGATTTTTTCAGCCGTAACTCCAAACGTTGGAAATAATGATGGGCCATGGTATCAGGGTTACTGTGCCATCAGCCGTGCCAATGGTGCGCTGCGCCTGTTAGGTAAATTTGACGAAACTCAGTTTGCAGCCAAAGAACAACGTATTGCAGAAATGAAATTTCTGAGAGGCTGGATCTATCTGGGGATGAAATTAAGATGGAATTATGTACCATGGATAGATGAAACTGTACCAACAGATGCCGCAGTTGTTGCAGCAATTTCAAACAGGCCTAAAGGTTCTGTAAACGACCTTGAATTATGGGATAAGATCATCAAGGATCTGGAAGATGCCGCTAATGTGTTGCCCGAAACTCAGTCAGAAAAGGGCCGTCCTACTAAGTTTGCCGCTCATGCCCTTGCCGCTAAAGCTTTATTATTTAGAGCATATGAAAAAAATGACAGGCATGAGGTAACCAATATCAACAAGGAAACCCTAAACAAATCCCTGGCACATATAAATGAGATTACTGCAAGAGATGGATCACAGTATGACCTGACGCCTGATTTTGCCGAGAATTTTATGATTGAATATGATAACAATACCAAGGAGTCTCTTTGGGAAATTCAATATTCTTTAGACGATGGAACAACCAACGGAAGGGTAAACTGGGGCGATCAGCTTAATGCACCATGGTGGTCTCCGTATTTTGGCTGCTGCGATTTTCATAAGATCTCGCACAACATGATAAATGCTTTTAAAACTGATGGAACCGGGTTACCTGACTTCGACAATTACAACAATACTGAACTAGGCGGACAGCTTTATAAACAGTATTTCAAGGATCATGCTTTTGACCCACGAATGGGCCATACTGTGGCGATACCCGGCTATCCCTGGAAATACGACAATAAACTTATGTTTGATGAATCAGGGTCACGTGCGCCATTTCAGTATGGATACTTCAACTCTATGAAGGAACAGGTCCGTCCGGATTGTAACTGCATGTTCAAGCCTTTTTATGTTCAAAATTCAATGAACAAGAAAGAAATCCGCTATGCAGAAGTATTACTTTGGAAAGCCGAAATCTTAATCCAATTAGATAGAACTGACGAGGCCCTCCCCATCATAAACAGAATAAGGGCGCGTGCAGCAAATAGTCTTGGCCGTTTAAAGAAAGACGATGGGAGTTTGTGGATGAATTATAAAGTAGAGCAATATAAACCCGGGGTAAACTGTACCTGGACCAAAGATTTTGCATGGAAAGCTTTAATGTGGGAAGACAGGTTAGAGCTAGCTGGCGAAGGAAGACGGTTTTACGACCTCATGCGTTGGGGACAGTTAAGTACAGTAATGAACACCTACATTGAAAAAGAGAAAAAACGGTTTGATTGGTTTAACCTGGCGCATTTTACTGCTGGCCGGGATGAATTCCTACCCATTCCTCAGCCTCAAATGAACTACTCTCAAGGAAGTTATGTACAGAATCCAGGATATTAAAATCTATACAGCGATGAAAAAAATTATTTATATGTGTTATCTCCCTTTGATTTTTCTGTTTACCGGTTGTAAGAAAGAGCCGGTTATTGAAAGCAAAGCTGGAGTGAGTTTGCCTATGGTAACCAACCTTAAACTGCAAAAAACAGCTGAAAAAGAAGTTAAGTTAACATGGGGCATTCCGTCCTCCGTTTCAGATCAAATTGTTCAGCCTTTAAATGTATTTGTTGAGGTAAACGAGGTGATAAGTGTTACCAAAACAGTCTCGGTATTTTCTACAACAATTGCTAATGCCCCAACAGATTTTGTATACCAATTACCTGATGCAGCAAAAACTTACCACCTTACGGTAAAGCTTATGGGAAATACAAAAGTTGTTGACAAAAACTATTCAAGCCAAATTTATTCGCTTGGACAGACTGTAGTTTATACAAAATAACTACAAAAGTGTAACACCAGATACTGGTTTGGTGCCATTTTGTTCACTAAGTACAGATGGCATCAAACCATGTATTATCACTTAAATATCTGCCTCGGCATCATACTTCTCAAACTCTGATCTCGTTTATTTTGATAAAATAATAACATTTTACGATATTAGATTAATCATTTATCGAAAAAATTAGAACAAAATCGTTTAAAATTTATCAAAAACAGTACCTATTATGAAAAAAATCGCCCTATTACTTTCCCTGTCGTGTGCCAGCTTTATTGGCTATGCACAAGACACCCCCGCTGCCGATACGACTAAAACCTGGACCATTCACGGGGAGAATACTTTCTTAATCAATCAAAGCTCATTTTCAAATTGGGCTGCAGGAGGTGTAAATTCGATTGCAGGAAATCTCGTTTTTAACTACGACTTTAACTATAAAAAGAACAAATGGAGCTGGGATAATAAAGCAATCGCCGGATTTGGCCTGAGCAAGCAAGACGATATTGGCGTTCGTAAAAATGACGACAGGCTTATCCTGAACAGTTTACTTGGTTATAAAGCTTCCAAATATTGGATGTATACCTTTTATGCAAATTTCCAAACGCAATTTGCTAAAGGATATAGATATGAAGGAGACAAAAAAATAACCATTTCAGATTTATTTGCTCCAGCGTATCTAACTTTAGGACCTGGTTTCGCTTACAAACGCGATGATAATTTCAGAGTCAACATCTCTCCTTTTGCTTCTCGTTTCGTTTTTGTGAGGGACAGGGACTTAGCTGCGTCATTCGGAAATGACCCAATGAAAAGACTTCGTTATGAGTTTGGTGCTTCATTAGATGCGTATTACAAAATAAATCTTGTCGAAAATATCAGTTTAGAGAATATCCTGAAATTATACTCTAACTATCTGGACAAGCCACAAAACGTCTATACAGATTATACTGCCAACCTTTTCATGAAGGTAAATAAGTTTGTAACCGTAAACGCCGGTGTACAACTACTTTATGACGACAAGACGGGAATACCTGTTTTTGATGATAACGGAGCAAAGCTTGATGGTCCGGGCAAAAGAGCTTTACAGGTTAAACAGATTTTCGGAGCTGGCTTTACCTATAAGTTCTAGATACTTCTTCACACATTCTACACACATCCTTCACACCAAACCCACAAACAGGTACCTTTTTGTGAAGGATGTGTGTAGAATGTGTGAACTATGTGAGGACTTGGCATAAGCAACTAGTAAGATATTGGAGCAGGTTGCTTTGATTTAAGATTGATAATCGTCCTGTTAATGTATGGAATTAATGCTATTATTAGGATTACAACAATCAATAAACCACTTATAACGGTATAGTAATCTATTGCTGACCTCAATTGAGCCTGAGTTTCTATGGATCTGCCAAGCAATCCCTGAGCAATTTTAGCAGCCTGACTTGTAGAAACCCCCTTTACAACTAATCCTCTTTTATACGTCTCAAGTTTTTCAACCGCTACCGGATTTAAAGAAGTGATATGCTCCTGAAAACGGTTTATGTGATTGGTTTTATTGTAAAGCTGGTAAAAGTTAATCAAGGCGATACTACTGCAAAAACCTAAAAAGCGAAAAAACACACCAACGGCCGAGGCCGTACCACCCAAACGCTCAGGGACCGAAGAAACGGCAAAAACAATTACAGGAGTCATCAGCATCCCTGCTCCCATTCCCTGAACAATTAATGGAATAATAAAAGTTGAAGCATCTGCCTGCGTGTTAAAAAGGAAGATCATCCAGGTATGAAATATCAACAGCAAGCCGAAACCATACATCCAGATCAATCTCATAGGTCTTTTTAGGATTAAAAGTCTTGAAGAGATTAAAATGCTAATCGCTATTCCCACAATATTGGCGGCCATGATATAGGCGATATGAATTGGATCCATTCCTAAAACAGTAGCAAAGTATAGATTTGTAATATTCAATGCACCACGAACAATATAAAGTACAAAGATTAAAAAAACCCCAACAATATAGTTTCGGTATTTAAATACTTCCAGGTCCTGGCTGGGTCTTTTTAAATTGAGTTGTCTTAAAATATGGATGAGCAATAGTACCAATATTGCGCCGCAACTTCTAACTATGCGCTTATCCTGCAGCCAATAGTATTGTTGTCCATAGGCCAGCACATAGCCAATTAAACATAAGATTAGTGCATAGATCACAAAACTGGCCCAATCTACCTGATAAAGTGGAATCTTACGGTTTAAACGGACTGTATTCATGATAGACAGTAGCAAAATAGCACCGGGTAAATAACAAAATATGATGGCTTTATATAAGAAATTATAATCGTAGGCATCTACAATTGGTGCGGTAAGCAGCATAGATATCGGACTTATACACAGCAGCATGCCATAGAAAATAGAATAACCGATTTCTCTTGCTCTTTCGCTCTGGATCCTGCTAAATATTAGCGTTATGCAGATACTTGTAGTACCACAATTCGCCATTCCCTGTATAAACCTGAATATAAAAAGCGTATGTAAATTATGCGTGTTATAACAAATGTATGAAGTAACAATTTGCAATATAATACCTACAAGAAAATACTCTTTAGTAGCCAGGTACACAAAAAAACGCCTTTCTAAGGTAAAAAAACTGGCAACTGCAGCATAAAATATGATCATTGAATATTGAACATCAGCAGGTTCAATGCCATAATAACCGGCTGCAGCGTTTGGATTGGCCGTTGGCAAGCCAAAAAGCAGCAGACAGGGTAAAATAACAATGAATATAGTACCTCTGATCAACCATTCAGGAACCCAGCTTTTAAATACCGGTTTTATAGCGATCATTGGTTTTTTGCAATTATAACAATAGCATTCATACCGGCCCTTAGCTTATCGGTTATTTTCTTATCGTCGTCTAACTTAATTTTAACCGGGATACGCTGCACCACCTTTACAAAATTACCTGTAGAATTATCGGGCGGCAGTAAAGAGAACCTTGCCCCTGTTGCCGGAGATAAGGAAACAATCGTTCCCTGAAACTCCTCACCCGGGTAAGCATCAGTTTCAATAACCGCATGGCCATTTAGTTTCATGGTCGAAATTTGAGTTTCCTTAAAATTGGCAATAACCCATTTACCCGCTTCCTGATCTACAATAAATGCCAGTGTTTGCCCTGCTTGAATCAGTTGCCCCTCCTGTATGGTTCGTCTACCCATCTTTCCATTGTAAGGGGCTGTAATTACCGTGTAACCTACATCAAGTTTGTTTCTATCCAATAATGCTTCTCTACGCTTTATTTCAGCCAGATATACGTCCCTTTGAGATCTGATATCGTTAACTTTTGATGTCGAAGTTTCATACCCGTTTAGTGCCGATCTGTATTCAGCATTCGCTACGTCCAGAGCAGTCTTGCTATTTTCCAATTGTTGAAGCGTCGCAGATTCTACTTTAAAAAGCTTTGAATAGCGATCATAATCCTGCTGTTGCTTTAAAAGTTTAGCTTTTGCAGAAGCGATCTGAGATTTCATAACGCTTGCTGCTTTAGTTGTGGTTACCTCATTGCTTTCCATTACTTTAATCTGAGCCTGTGCATTTAACAAAGCCGCTTCGGCTTCTTGCTGACCAAGTTTGTACTCACTATTGTCGATAACAAGCAAGGTGTCGCCTTTCCTTACATCCTGATTTTCTTCGTATTTAATTGTTCTTATGTAGCCTGTTAATCTTGAAGTTATAGGGTTTATATATTCTTCTACTTGGGCATCATTGGTTTCTTCATACTTATAAAGGTCCAGTAAGGAAATTGCTCCCCAGATCATTAAACCAAGAACAATAACGCCTGCAATCCAGGCCGTGATTTTGGTGATTAGCTGATCGGTACTTGTATAGTTTTTCTTTTTTGTTCGCATTTTAAAGGTTGCCTATTGCTTTTTGTAATTGGAAATATTGTAATTGCGCCGCTATCTGCGCTGCTGCAAGGTCAAATCTGGTTTGCAGCAATTGTGTATCAGCATCTAAAAGATCAGTTAGCAGTGATAACTGGTTAAAATAAGTGTTGTTAACGATCCTCAGGTTCTCTGTAGCCTGCTTTATATTCTGCTTGGCTACATCAATCCTTGTAATGGCCTCTTTGTATCTTAAATAGGCTTCGTTTACTTCCTGTCTAACTTTATCTGTTGTTGCTTCATGTTCAACCTCTCGTCGTTGAAACGCTAGTTCAGCTGCCTTGGTTTTATGCTTGTTATGGTAAAATGCTGAGATAGGGAAACTTGCTTTTACCCCACTTAACCCAATTCCATACATCGCTATGGAGTAAGGATAAAACTGAATTTGTGGATAGGAATAGGTATAATTTGCAAACAGCCCCACTTTAAAAGATACGTTTGCTTTTACTTTTTTCAGTTCCAGCTTGTTCAATTCGGTTTCCCTTTCAGAGATCTTTAGCTCATAAGCGTGTGATATGGCCTCATCCAGATATTCAGGATAAGTTTTAATAGCTAAACTAGTATTGGTTAGTGAGTCGGGCAATATTTTAAAGTCATCCTGCTCACCAATAAGTATTGCCAGCTTTTGGTTGGCTATATTAATGTCGTTATCAATCTGTATTAGCGACATCTTTTGGCGCGACAACTTAAGTTCTGCTCTAAGCACATCGCTTTTTAAGATCACTCCATTTTTAAGGAGTTGTCTGATCTCTGCTAACTGTTTTTCCTGATCGTTCATATCCTTTAACAGTAAGTCTTTAAATACTTTACTTCTTTGCAGGTCAAGGTAATATGCAGCTGATTTTAATTTAATTTCGGAGGTGGTTAGGTTTAGCTGTTCCGCAGAAAGGTTCTTTTTTTCTTTCTCTTCTCTGATCTTCAGATTGGTTTTATTTCCGTTGTAAAGGTTAAGGTATGCGTTGCCACCAAAACTATACGAAGTATGAACTACTTCAAATTGTGAAGGAGTATGAAACAGACCATTATCGTAAATGGGCATATTACTAACCCTTGCATACTCTCCTTCGGCCTCAATATCAGGTAGTCGCTCTGCTTTGGCATCTTTTATAGCTTCTTCAGATTCGCCGAGTTTCAGATGCTGCATCCTGATGGCTTTGCTATTTGTTTCTGCTTTATTCCAGACTTCTGTTAACGACAACTGACTATCCGATGGTTCTTCTTGTGCTAACGTAGTGTTTGAAATGAGGATGGAGAGCAAGATAAGAGCATAATTTTTTTTATAGAAATACATATAATTTATAGAATGCACAAAGCTAGCCATATGATAAAGCTGTAATTTTATCTATATTGCCAATTATTTGTCCATTCCAGCCAATGAATATTTTAAAAACTTCAGAATATCTCAGTGCAATTGACTTAAATCCAGATAGTATATTCGTTTTACATGAAAAAATAGAGCGCAAGCTAACCGCCCATTCGCACACAAAAGGGCAATTAACGTACGTTCAGGGCGGCGTAGCTTTCATACACATTAAAAACGTGAGCTATATTATTCCTGCCAGGCATTATGTGTGGGTGCCAGTTGGCTTAGCCCACTATCTTGAAGTAAGGCATCAGGCCACCGTTATTAGAAACATCTATTTTTATGAACAGGGTGATGCCAATGAGCCGTTCTTTCAGCAATTGGGGATCTACCCTGTCAATAACCTTTTACTTGAAATGATCATCTTTACTGAGAAATGGAATGGTAATATTTCTGCGGAAAATGTGGTGCCTTTCCAATTCTTATCTTCTTTAAAGAACCTGCTTCCTCAGCTTGGCATAAAAGCATTCCCCATAGCCTTACCAACCACAAACAACGAACGGTTGATGCCTATTATAGCTTTTCTGGCAAGGCATTATAATGAACAGCTTACGCTGGAAGATATGGCAAAAAGATTTGGTATGGCCGAAAGAACACTCTCCAGATTATTTCAATCTGTAATGAGTATCTCTTTTTTACAATATTTAAAACTGCTAAGGATGGTTAGGGCTATAGAAATGATTCTGCAAACCAGCAAATCAACCAGCGAAATTGCATACGCCACCGGATATAATAGCCTTGCGGCGTTTAGCAAAGCATTTTTTCAACTTACAAATATCCGCCCGTCCGATTTTGGAAAGCGCTAAAATATTGGTCAGAAGGCTCTAAAAAAAAGAAAGCGGGAATAATCATACCGACCATTCCCGCTTATCTAAATTAACGCTCTCAGTATAAAGACGTATATTTAACAGTAATATTGTATTAGGTTAAAAAAAAATATTCATCCCATGCCAGCAATCACAAGGAAGACTAAAATAGACGCTTCGGCTTTTTACGATACCGAAGAAAATCCTAAACAGCTTATTCACCTCCTTCATCATCATATATGCAAAACAGGTGAACTGGAAAAATTGATTTTGGATTACGAATACGGTAAAGGCAAAATAGAAAACATCGGGATTCTAAAAGATACCCTTGTTAGTGATCATAACTTAAAAGGCAAATTTAAAGCAGAATATCAGATCAGCGAATTTTCGATGTGTGCCGCAATAGATTATACTGATGATCACGCTATGGATATCGATTTTGCCATTGATAAAGACACTAACGAGCTGATATTAACAGGCGAAACCCGATACGAAAGATCAGATGAGCTTTAAATAAAGCTTACTTGAATAACTCAAAACCATAACGCGCATCGTTCCAGAACTCATCCAGTGCTATAATACGAGGCTTAAAAAAGGAAATTAGCTTAGGCCAGTCTTCTTTATTAAATATGCTTACGCCGGGTAAAACGGTATATATCTTGCAAACTGTTTTGCCGTACTCATCTGTCGAATGTAGTTCCCACTGCCATTCTTCTCCTAAAACTCCGGTCAACAGTTTCTTGTATTCTTCAAACTGCTCAAATAATAGCTGTTGTATGGTTAAATCAGGATTAGAGATCTCTATCCCTATCCATGCCGACTTTTTATCAACCTGCATTTTAAATGCCAGATACTTGATGCCGGTCTTGTAGTTAATCCAGTTAATTCGTAACCCTTCAGCAGAAGGTTGCAATGCCATATACTGCCCATATGCAGTCCAGAAAGCTTGCTTAATCTGCGTAGCCTGATCTTTTGAATACAATCTTTATAGTTTAATGGTTTATACCAAAGCAGTCTTTTTCTTAGCTCTGAAATGCAAAAATACAGCAATACCTGAAATGATTACCAGAATTAAAGAAGAAATCATAGATATCTTATCTCCAACAAGGTAAGATGTCGGTTCAAACTTAAACTCTAAATTGTGACTGCCGGCAGGTAGTTTGGCTGCTCTAAGTATGTAATTGGCTCTAAAATAAGGGATTCTATTGCCATCTAAATAAGCATTCCAGCCTTTGTCGTACCAAACTTCAGCAAATACAGCTATAGCATCCTGTGCACTTTTATATTTATAAACCAGGTGATCCGGATGATATTCGGTCAGTTGAATCTTTGCAGTAGTATCAGTTAAAGGTTTTGCATCACCAATTTGAGATTTAAAGGTCTCATCAACTATTGCTGTTGTTTTCGGGTCAAAGCTGGTAATGGCTTTCATCTCTTGATCTGCATTTTTAACATAGCTCACATTGCTGATGAACCATGCATTTCCCAAAGCTGTTTTTCTTTCTATGGCCTGAGGCGTCGGACTCGCTTTATCGGCCATAATCACGTATTTGGTATTTAGCATATCCAATACAGGCTCATTTATCTTTTCACTAAATTGTGCTGTAATCAGCTCGTCGTAACGCTGCAGCCTTGCAGAGTGTCTTCCTCCTACCGATTTGTGGAAATACGAAGCCGAAGCATCAAAGAAAGGATTACCTTTTGTAAAATCTATAACCCTAAAATCAAGTGATTTATCGTTTAAAATCTGAAGGTCAGCTGCAGTAGCCTGGTAATTTTGGTCGAGCACAGATTTATCATAGAAATTACTGTTGTTCAGGTATCTTCTGTCTACACCCCACATATCAATCAGTATCAGCACACCTAAAACAATAAATGCGGTGTTTGCTTTAACTTTCCCTTTCAATATAGCCCATAACACACCAAAGCCTAGTAAAATGAAAATCAAAGATCTGAAGGCATCCGTACGGGCAAGCGATATTCTGTCTTCTATCAAAGCACTCCCTATGGAGTTGGCAAACCCAAGATCAGCTTTAAAAGCCTCCGCAAGATGATTTACCATTTCCTGATGCGATGAATCTCTAAAATCAAAAAACAAGGTCGGCGCGAGCATAAATAACACTAAGCCACCGCCTGTTATATATAGAGAATAAAGTAATTTTTCGGGTAAATCTTTTGCCTTATCTTTCTCATCTACAAACTGCTTAAGTGCCACAAATGCCAGCAATGGTATAATTAATGCCGGTATAACCAATATAGATTCTACTGCCCGCATCTTATTATACATCGGGAAGTAATCAAAAAACAGATCAGAGATTAATGGAAAATGTTTGCCAAACGATAAAAACACAAATAGAAATGTAGAAGTTAAAATCCACCATTTCATTTTACCCTTAACTATAAATAGCCCCAGAACATATAAAAAGATCACAATACACCCAAAATACCATGGACCATGAGTGCTCGATTTTTCTCCCCAATAAGTTCTTAATAAGCCCTGCTCAAGCTGAGGGATGAGCTCTTTAACCTGATCTTCAGGAACGCCCTTTGCTACCAATGCTTTAGCTACATTAGAATGCTCATCTAATTGTTTGATCTGCGTAGCACCCCCATACATATTTGGCACAAGGAATGTAGAGATTTCACCAACACCCTGGCTCCAGAGATAGGCATAATCACGTCCAAGTCCGGTATCTGATTTTGAGGTTGTTCTGGTTAAATTTGCTTTACCACGGATAGATTCGTTCCCGTACTCGTAGGTAGTCCATAATTGCCCTGCATTTACACCAACGGCTAAAATAACTCCTGCAAAAAGATATCCTACAGCCGTAAAAAAAGCCTTTAACTGCTTAGATGCTATTGCATAATACAGTTCAAAACCTGCCAATATGAGCAAGCACATGAACAGATAATAAGTCATTTGTATGTGGTTGCATCTGATTTCAATGGCAAGAAAAAGAGCAGTTAACAAACCACCTAATAAATATCGGCCTCTAAAAGTGAGTAAAATAGAAGCTAGTACAGGTGCAAAGAACGAAATTGCCATGGCCTGATTGCTGTGGCCGGCTTCAATATAAATGAAATTATAAGACGTAAAAGCAAAGGCTATGGCTCCTGCAGCAGCAAGCCAGGGCTTCATTTTTAATGTGCTTAATAAAAAATAAGCCCCCAGCAAATAGCAAAGCACAATATCTATCGGATTCGGAAATACAGTTTTTAAGGTATTGATCACAT
>NZ_CAMLHF010000036.1 GCF_946479715.1 uncultured Pedobacter sp.
AGCTCCGGTAATGCATTGGCAAGAGATTTAAATATTACTTATCCTATTGCACAAGGACCTATGACAAGGGTTAGCGACGTTGCGCCTTTTGCTAATGCTGTAGCTGAAGCGGGGGCATTGCCTTTTGTTGCATTATCGCTGTTAAAGGGAGATCGTGCAAAGGAACTGATCAGTGAAACTAAGAGACTTGCAGGAAATAAAACCTGGGGCGTGGGCATATTGGGTTTTGCTCCTCAGGAGCTGCGTGATGAGCAGCTGGAATATATAAAGCAAGAAATGCCTCCTGTAGTGTTAATTGCGGGTGGTAGACCATCGCAAGCGAAAACACTTGAAAAACTGGGTATAAAAACCTTTCTTCACGTGCCATCAGTGTCGCTTCTGGATATGTTTTTAAAGGAAGGTGCCAAACGTTTTGTTTTTGAAGGAAGAGAGTGTGGCGGGCATGTGGGGCCATTGTCTAGTATGGTGCTTTGGGAGAAACAGATTGAGCG
Source organism: uncultured Pedobacter sp. (assembly GCF_946479715.1). Next base: position 492 of record NZ_CAMLHF010000036.1, read on the forward strand.
CTTATTAAAAGAAGATCAACCGGAACTGATCAGCGTATTTTTTGCTGGCGGAATTCATGATGCTTTATCAACTGCATTTATTGCTATAATGGCAGCGCCGTTAGCAGCAAAAGGCATAAAGGTTGGGGTCTTGATGGGCACTTCATATTTATATACCAGAGAGGCAGTGAGTACAGGGGCTATTCAGGATAAATTCCAGGAACAAGCCATGATGTCTGGCGATACTGTATTACTGGAAACAGCACCTGGTCACGAAACAAGATGTTTAAATTCTCCGTTTGCTGTATTCTTTAATGAAGAAAAAGAAAAGCTCCAGAAAGAAGGGATGGATAAAAAGGAGATCTGGGCAAAATTGGAAAGCTTAAATGTTGGTCGCCTGCGTATTGCTGCTAAAGGTATTGAACGTATAGGCGATAAGCTGGTAACAATTGATGAAAAGGATCAGTTGGATCTGGGCATGTACATGATTGGGCAAATAGCGGCAATGCGTAATGAGGTTGTTTCTATTTTAGACTTGCATAAAGATGTTGCTGAAGGCAACTATAAACATATTGAAAACGCAGCATTGTCTGCACTTCCTGAGGCTAACGAAAAATCACTAAATGTTGCCATAGTAGGAATGGCCTGTATTTTCCCGGGCGCAAAAAACATTGAAGAGTATTGGCGTAATATTATTCTGGGTAACGATTCGGTAACAGAAGTTCCGGATGAACGCTGGAATAAAGAGCTGTACTATAATCCCGAATCAACGGAGAATGATATGTCGCATTCTAAATGGGGTGGTTTTATCCCTAAGATTGATTTCGATCCATTGGAATTTGGAATTCCTCCGCAATCGTTAGCTGCAATTGAGCCAACGCAGTTATTGAGCCTTATGGTAGCCAAACAGGCAATGGAAAATGCCGGTTATAGAGATGGTAACTTTAATACAGAGAACGTATCTGTAATAATAGGAGCCGAAGGTGGAAATGACCTTGCTAACAGCTATAGTTTCAGAGGTTTCTTTAAACAGGTATTTGGCGACATGCCAGCTGAACTGGACGAACTGCTGCCGAAAACAACAGAGGATTCTTTCCCTGGAATTTTAGCTAATGTGATTTCAGGACGTATTACCAACAGGTTAAATCTTGGTGGGCGCAATTATACTGTAGACGCTGCATGCGCTTCATCTTTAGCAGCTATCGATTTGGCCTGTCAGGAATTGTTCCTGGAGAAATCGGATATGGTGCTTGCTGGTGGCGCTGATTTACACAACGGGATCAATGATTATTTGATGTTCTCGAGTACTCATGCCTTATCCCGCAAGGGAAGATGTGCAACGTTTGATGCTGAGGCTGACGGCATTGCTTTGGGGGAAGGTGTAGCTATGGTGGTATTGAAAAGGCATGAAGATGCTTTGAGAGATGGTGATAGGGTTTATGCTGTAATTCAGGGTATTGGTGGTTCAAGCGACGGGAAAAGTCTTGGTTTAACAGCCCCACGTAAATCTGGCCAGGTTAGGGCGCTTGAACGTGCATACGGGCAGGCGGGCATCTCGCCATCAGTTCTTGGACTTGTAGAAGCACATGGAACGGGTACCGTGGTGGGCGACAGAACCGAGCTTAGCGCTTTAACTGATATGTTAAATGAATCAGGCGCAAGGGCAAGTCAAACTCATCTGGGATCAGTAAAAACCCAGATAGGCCACACCAAATGTGCTGCAGGCTTAGCGGGCTTAATAAAAGCTACTTTATCTGTTTATCATGGCGTAAAACCGCCAACCATTAACTTAACAAAACCTAACAGTTATTATAATAGCAGCACAAGCCCCTTTGCTTTTCATACAGAAGCAGGTTTGTGGATGGAAGATAAACGTTATGCCGGGGTAAGTGCTTTTGGTTTTGGGGGTACTAATTTCCATGCGGTTATTGAAAGCGATCATAAAGTTTCTGAACAGGCATCTGCATTAACTTCATTGCCATCTGAACTGTTTGTTTTTAGAGGCGACACCTATGACGAAGCCAAAAAGCAATTAAGTAATGTAAAGGCTTTACTGGATGAAAACGACAATATAGATTTAAAAGACATTGCCTTTAGTTTGGCCATGGGAAATACTAAGCGGATACAATTAAGTATTGTAGCTGATAGGGTTGAAGACCTGATTATGAAGATTGACCTGGCTTTGTCGGGCGTTGAAAGTAAAGATACCTATATCACTAAAAAGAGAGCCGGTAAGGTTGCGTTTATGTTCCCTGGACAGGGTAGTCAGCGTATCAATATGGCAAGAGATCTTTTTGTGATATTTCCAGCCATGCGGAAACTGTTAAACAACAGGAGTAAATATGAACAAGTCCTTTTCCCTAATGCGGTATTTGATGAGGCTTCTTTAAAAGCTCAGAAAGAAAGAATTAAGGATACCCGTATGGCACAGCCGCTTTTAGGTATTGTGGATCTGGCAATTGCTAATTTCCTTAAAGATTTGGGTATTGAACCTGATATGGTTGCAGGACATAGCTATGGCGAGTTGCCAGCTTTGTGTTTTGCCGGTGCTTTTGATGATGATCAACTGGTGTTTTTAAGTGAACAAAGAGCCAAAGCGATTCTTGATGCTGTAGAAGACGGAGATACGGGGGCTATGATTGCAGTAACCAGTAAGGAAGATGAGATATTTAAGGTGATTGATGGCATGAAGGATGTTTATGCTGTAAACTATAATTCGCCAACTCAATTGGTAATTGCAGGCACAACACCTGCAATTAAAAGGCTTGCTGAGATACTTAAAACTGCAAAAATTTCTTTCAGACAATTGGAAGTTGCCTGTGCTTTCCACAGTCCGCTGGTTGCTAAATCGAAAGCGATTTATAAGCATGTGTTAGATAAGGTTGAGTTTACAGATCTCAGCTTGCCTGTTTGGTCAAACACGACTGCGGGGTTATATCCGGCAGGGGCCGAAGCAGTAAAAGAAAGACTTACGGATCATCTAGTAAAGCCTGTGAAATTTGTAGAACAGGTAAAACAGATGTACGAGGATGGAGCAAGAATCTTTATTGAGGTTGGGCCTGGAAAAGTGTTAACAGCTCTTGCAAAAGCATGCTTAGGCAGAGATGAGTTGTTGCTTTATGCTGAGGACAATAGCCACAATAAGATAACACATTTGCTTTGTACAATTGCTACTTACATAGCCACAGGGCGCGATGTTAAATTGGAGAAATTATTTGACGGTCGTAATGCCAGGCATTTGAACCTGGATGATCCGGGGCAGTACAAAAAGAGTAAAACAGTTTGGTATGTAAATGGGCAGCATGCGATTCCATCGGTAGGGAAACTACCTGCTAACGGGGCTTTGCCAATAATGCATCCACTTAAACTAAAAGGAACAGAAGTGAAAACAGAATATATAAATAACCCATCAAATGGGGCAGAACAAATGATGCAGGAATACCTGAACAGCATGAAAATGATGATTCAGGCACAACGTGATGTGATGTTAACGTTTTTAGCTCAGCAATCGCCAAATATGCAAATGCCTCAGCAAATGTATGTTCCTGCGCCGGTTGTAACGCAATCCGAGCCATCGGCCCAGATTGCAGCCATACAACCAGGGGTCGAGATTCAGCCGCTAACAACCGTTGTAAAACCTGTAGCATTAAAAATTGATGTTAAAGCAGTTTTAATGAGTATTGTAAGTGATAAAACTGGTTATCCTCAGGAAATGCTTGGGATGGAAATGGACTTGGAGGCTGATTTAAGTATTGATTCTATCAAGCGTATGGAGATTATAGGTTCCTTACGCACTGAATTGGGCGGTTTTAGTAATGCAGATAAAAATGAAGATGCTTTTATGGAGCAGCTAGCAGGTATTAAAACATTAAATGGTTTGGTGAACTGGATCAATGAAAACACCGCTTCGGCTGCCCCGGCTGTTCCGGTTACAGAGGAAGTAAGTAGTGTTAAATTTACCCTTGGCGATATTAAATCTGCAATTCTTTCAGTTGTAAGTGATAAAACCGGTTATCCACAGGATATGCTTGGGATGGATCTTGATCTCGAAGCAGATTTAAGCATAGATTCAATTAAACGAATGGAAATTATTGGCGAGCTGAAGGTAAAGATTGGTTTTAATAAGGGTGAGGAGAGTGGCGATGATCTAATGGAAAAACTTGCTGCGATTAAGACGCTTAATGGTCTGGTAAATTGGATTTCAGAAATAGAATCTGAAGGCACTGAAACCGTTGCTGAGGCTAAAAAGATTATTGAAGAGAGCGCTGTAAATGATAATTATAGCGAATCCTTGTCGAGACTTCGGTTTGAGCTTACTCCTTCGGAGCTTTTAAATAAAGATACTTCATCATTAAAAGGAGTTCGTTTTGCAGTAACGGATGATGCAGGCTTGCAGGCCGTAGCCATTAAAGAACTATTTGAGGCTCAGGGTGCAATTGTGGATGTTGTTTCTGCTAACGATAGTTTAAAAGGTTATAAAGGTCTGATTATGCTGAACATGTTCAGTACGCCGGATAAGGCTACCATTATTGACAATATTGCAAAGATAAAGGAGCTGGATTTTGAGGAGATGAAATGGGTATATCTAATTTCGGATACAAAGGGGTATATGGACAATGAGTCTGATGCCGCCATGTTGAGACATTTTCAGGGATACTCAGGCTTATTTAAAAGTTTAGATAAGGAATATGAAAATACCAAATGCAGGGTTGTAAGTTTAACCACAAAATCTGCGGCATCAGAAATTGCCAAAATTACCTTGAATGAAGTCTTGAACCCGGATGAACCTTCTGAGGTGATATACGATGGGATTAACAGACAAACACTTGAACTTATCCCTTCGCAACTGGTAACCGGATTGGCTGACTCTCATATTCAACTGGATAAAGAAGCTGTTGTATTGGTTCTTGGAGGGGCCCAGGGTATTACCGCTAAGCTGATGACCCATTTTGCAAAGGATTATCCTTGCAGATATATTTTGGTTGGCCGTTCTCCTGATCCCAGAGCCAATGGATTGGATCAGTTTACTTTTATGAAAACCAAAGAAGAGATCAGGGCTTATCTGATCAAACAGGGTAATCTTAAAAAACCGGTAGAGATAGAACAGGAAACCAACAAAATCTATAAAAACAATCAGATTCTGGAAACTATCGGCTCACTTGAATCAGAAGGCTCTATAGTATCATATGCATCACTTGATTTACGTGACGAAGAAGGCTTAAGCAAATTTATTGGCCATGTTTATGAAGAATACGGAAGGATAGATGGGGTAGTTCATGGAGCAGGTTTGCTGGAGGATAAATTGTTCCATGGTAAAACGGTGGAATCCTTTAGACGTGTTTTTGAAACCAAGGTAACTCCTTTACGTGTGCTCGCAGAGCAACTAAGACCTGAAACTCAGTTTGTCATCTTCTTCTCGAGCATAGCATCGGTTTACGGAAACCGTGGACAAACAGATTATGCGGCAGCAAACAGCGTAATGGATAGATACGCCTGGGCATTAAAAGCAAAGATAAAAGGTAAGGTGATGGCCATAAACTGGGGCCCGTGGAAAGGTGCCGGAATGGTTTCGTCTACACTGGAAAAAGAGTATGAACGCAGAGGAATTTCCATGATACCCTTGCAGGATGGCATGGAAACATTTGTAAACGAGGTTAAATACGGAAATGAGAGTCAGGTACTCATCATGGCAGGAAGTAACTGGTAGCCGGAGGGCGTTATGAAAAAAACGGATGTAGCTGTAGTAGGAATGTCTTGCATTTTTCCCGGTGCGGGTGATATGGAGACATTCTGGCAAAATATAATTAATAAGGTAGATTCTACGCAGATTGTTCCTGCCAACAGAATTGATCAGGTACATTTCGAAAAGGGTTCAGCTGGTGTTGATCGCTTTTATTGTAACCGGGGAGGTTTTATCCCCGAGGTGGAGTTTGATCCAGCAAATTTTGGGATACTTCCGGTAGCTGTTGAAGGTACTGAACCGGATCATTTGTTAACGCTTAGCTTAGTGCAGAAGGCATTAGAAGATGCAGGGGTGTTTGAAAAAAATGTTTCTCTTGATAAAACAGGCATCATTATAGGTAAGGGCAATTATGCCGGACCAGGGGCTACCCGCGCAATAGAAATTGTGAGAACAGGAGAACAGATTGCCAGTGTTTTAAAGGATCTGTTACCTCATTTGGCCGAAGAAGAAATAGATAAGGTAAAGAAAGAGTTTCAGGTTCGTAAAGGTCGTTTTGGTGCTGATACTGCAATGGGGCTTATTCCTAATCTTGTCGCTTCTTTAGTTGCCAACAGGTTAAATCTTGGCGGGGTAGCTTATACTTTAGATGCAGCCTGTGCGAGCTCTCTTATTGCCATTGATCATGCTGTGCAGGAGCTGAATAGTAATCGTTGCAATATGGTTATTGCAGGGGGTGTTCATGTTGGCCAGAATGCATCATTCTGGAGTATTTTTACTCAACTGGGTGCCTTATCCAGAAAAGGAAAGATAGCTCCTTTTGATGAAGGGGCCGACGGATTACTTATTGGAGAAGGTTGTGGGTTTGTGGTGTTAAAACGCCTTGAAGATGCAATTGCTGATGGCGACAGGATTTATTCAGTATTAAAAGGTATTGGTGTTAGTAGTGATGGCAGTGGCACCAGTGTGATGAGCCCTTCGGTAAAAGGACAGATCAAAGCGATTGCCCAGGCCTGGAAAAATGCAGGTGTTGATTTAAAAGATATCGGATACATTGAAGCTCATGGTACCGGCACACCATTGGGTGATAAAACTGAGATAGAGACCTTATTGCAATTTTTTGGTAGCGATACTTCGCTGCCAAAGGCAGGTATTGGAACTGTAAAATCTAATATCGGCCATGCCATGCCTGCTTCGGGTATTGCAGGACTGATAAAAACATCATTGGCATTGTATCACGGTATTATTCCGCCAACATTGCACTGTGATGTTCCTTTAGCGCAATTAAAAGAAACGAGATTTAGCGCGGTACAAGATCCGCAGAATTGGGAGTCTTCAGGATTACCAAGGATTGCGGGGGTAAATGCCTTTGGTTTTGGGGGTATAAATGCACATGTGGTACTTGAAGGTTATGGAGCTAATAAGCCGGAGCCTGCTTCTGTTTTAAAGAGTACACAAACAGATCAGGTATTGTTAATAGCGCGTCATAGCCATGAAGCTTTACTGGATGCTTTGGAAACCAATGATAAAGATCCTGGTGAGGGCAAATATCGCATTGCGGTGTTTGATCCGACTCCCGAGCGAATAAAGAAAGCACTTAAAATTGCGGGTAAAAATAATCCCTGGCGCAATAAACAAGATATATGGTATAGTAATGAACCTCTTTTAAGCAACGGAGGGAAAATAGCCTTTGTGTTTCCGGGCCTTGATGGTTTGGCAGGCGGAGAGGTGCTTAGTGTTGCTGAGCATTTCAATATTGCACATAAGGAGGCTTCGACAGCTGGTGGTTTATTAGATGAAGCTTTGAAAATTCTGGAGAAAAGCAGCATCCTTGATACGGCCATTAAGCAATTAGGTGTGCTGCCTGATATGAATGCAGGACATAGTTTAGGTGAATGGCTCGCGGCAAGATCTTCTGAGTTGGCAGAAGAATCATCGGTAATGCAACTGCTTAACTACCTTAATCCGGAAACATTTGAGTTAAAGGATTCCAGATTTATTGCGGTAGGATGTGGAATTGACAAGCTGCAGCCTATTATAGAAAACATAGATCAACTATATCTTTCAAATGATAATTGCCCGCAACAGGTTATTCTTTGCGGAAGTAATACGGCTCTTGATGAGCTGGTGCCAATACTAAGGACCAAGCAAATCTTTCATCAGATACTGCCTTTTCAATCTGGATTCCATTCTCCTTTTGTGGCCGATAAACTGGATGTTATGTTGGAGGGTATGAAGGATATGCAGTTTAGAAAAACGAAGTTCCCTTTATGGTCGGCAACTACTTTGGAGCTTTATCCGGAAGGTTTTGAAGCAATAAGACAATTGAGTGTAGAGCATCTGATAAAGCCTGTTCGCTTTCGTGAACTTACTGAGCGACTTTATAATGAAGGTGCAAGGGTGTTTGTCCAAATTGGGTCGGGTGGTTTAATTGGTTTTATTGATGATACTTTGCGCGGTAAAAATTATAGTGCGGTATCCTCAAATGTACCAATCCGTTCTGGTATTGCCCAGTTACAGCGTGTACTTGCTGCATTGTTTGTTGAAGGCAAGGAAGCAGGAATGCAATTCATGGGATATGATAAGAAAAAAGTGGCTGCCAGAAAAGGTATTGTACTTCAGCTTGGCTTACCTATAATTAATAATATTACAAGCATTAAAGCGCTGGCACAAAAACAAGAAAAGACTGCTTATCGCAGAGAGGCCGTTCTGGAGGACTCTGCAGCTTCGCATCCTCTAATGAAAGCATTTAATGAGAATGTTGAGGAGATGATCGATATTCAATCTGAATTACTTCAATTATTCAAGAATGGGGTTTCTGCTAATCAAACTATAAATGCCCCTGCTCCGGTTATGAAGGCTTCTGGCCAGAGGGTTCCATTTTCTAAAAAGCTGGATGTTAGCTTAGAGAACTGCCCGTATCTGGTAGATCATTCATTGCTCAGACAACCCAAAGGATGGCACTGTGTAGATGATATGGATCCCGTAATTCCTATGACAATGATTTTTGAATTGTTCGCTGAAATTGCAGTTGAGCAGTCGCCCGAAGAGCAGGTTCAAAAGATCATGAACATAAAGGTATTTCAATGGATGAATGTTGCAAAACCATTTGTAGAAACAGTTACAGGCGAGTGGAAAGATCAGCAATTGGTATATCTGAACCTTGAGCGATTTGCAAATGCAGAAGTATTGCTGGCCAGAAAACTTGCTGATGCTCCTGTGAAGAGTTTTGATGTGGGTAAGATTTTGGACATCGACAGAACAACTGAACAGATATATGATGGGCATATGTTCCATGGGCCCGGCTATCAGGGTATAAAGAAATTAATTGCTGTTGGTGAAAAAGGCATTACCGGTATTATTGAAGGTGATACCGGTAAGGGTTCTCTTTTAGATAATGCCGGACAGCTGTTTGGTTTATGGCTGCAGCTTACACTTACAAAAGACCGCATCGCTTTCCCTGTTAAAATACAGGAAATAGAGTTCTTTGATGATTTTAAAGATCAGAAAGGAAGTTTTGAATGCACTTGCGTGCTCACGGAGTTGAATGATGAATTTGCTACCGCAGATTTTGTGATGAAAAGGGACAATAAGATCTGGGCAATAATATCAGGCTGGCAAAACAGAAGACTAGAAATTGATGAAGCATTGTGGAGTGTATCTATGTCGCCATTAAATAACAGACTTTCAGAAGAGATTGCTCCAGGTGTGTTCATGTTTCACAACGCTTACAATAGGGTGGTTTCGTGGGATTTTATTTTAAAACGCTATTTCAACCAGGATGAGAAAAAACATCATAATTCTTTACTGCCAAATAAGCGAAAAGAATGGATGATCAGTAGGGTTGCGGTAAAAGATGCTGTTCGAAATTTACTGAACAAGACTAAGCAAGAGGCATATTTTCCAATTGCTTTTGAAATCAGATCTGATGAGTTCAGAAAGCCTTACCCACACGGAAGTATGACTGATGGCATACATGTTTCTATTGCCCATAAAGGGACTGATGCGGTTGGAATTGCACAATACGACCGCTCTGTTGGTATTGACATTGAAAGGATTGAGGAACGAAGTGAAGGATTTGGTGATCTCGTTTTCTCTGAGGAAGAGAAGGTATTGTTAGCAGATAAAGACAAGGCAGAATGGGCAACCCGTTTCTGGGTGGCGAAGGAAGCTTACGGGAAATACCTTGGCAAGGGCTTGCAAGGAAATCCAAAAGCATATACTATACAAGAGATCAGAGGAGAAGAATTAAGAATTAACGACATATTCATAAAAACTATAAAACACAAAAATTATATAATCGGATGGACGCAGTAGTATCGACAGCAAAACTGAACAGCAACGAGATCTTTGATCTTATGAAACAATTTATTACAGAGGTGATAGGAGAAGAGTTTGTGGAAGAAATGGATATCACTATGGAAAGCTCTTTCACTAAAGACCTTGAGATGGATAGTATTGAAATTGTATCCTTTTCTGAGAAAATTAAGGCACATTTTGGTGAGCAGATAGACTTTACAGGATGGTTGTCTAACATGGATCTTGATCAGCTTATCAATCTGAATTTAGGAACAATTGTAAATTATATAGAAGAATGCCAATAATAGAAGTAAATAACAGAGGGGTGCATATTCAGGAACTGAATAAAGGAGCTGAGGAAACGGTGCTGCTTGTTCACGGGATGTTTAGCAACCTTTCTATTTACTATTTTAATATTGCTCCCATTTTAGCGAAACACTTTCATGTGGTTATGTATGATCTTAAAAGCCACGGCTTAAGTGAAAGGATAGAAAATGGCTATGATCTTAATAGTATGACCGATGATCTGGTGAATTTACTAGATAGTTTGGGAATTGATAAGGTGCACCTGGCCGGATATAGTTTTGGGGGACTTATTGCTTTAAAAATGGCTGCACGCTTTCCCGGAAAGATAAAAAAGCTTGCTGTTATAGAGGCGCCGGATCCTAATGATGATAAAACGCGAGATATTATAGATGATTACAGCAGGGAGTTTCTGGAGCATTATGTAACCAATTTTACAGATACCACAAAGGTAAAAATGGGGAAGAGACAGATGGAACGTAACCATCGCATGTATGAATATCTTTTTCATGAAACCAGTATAAAGAGTGATATGATTCTCGAGAAAGAGTTTTTTAGCGCTGCTGAGATTTCGGATATACAGCAAGACACTTTATTGCTATATGGTGCACATTCAAATTGCCTGGGAGCAGGTAAGAAACTGAAAAATAAAATAAGAGCAGCAGCGCTGCTTGAAGTTAACGGCGACCATAACATCCCTATACAGGAGCCGGTAAGTATTGGAAATATCATGGAAACATTTTTTAACAATGGCTAAATTCGTATTCATAGTTCCGCCTTTAACAGGGCATATTAATCCCACATTAAGTATTGGCGCTGTTTTATTGCATCGTGGTCATGAAGTGGCCTGGATTAGCCTGGATAAGTCTTTGGCTTTGCGCCTTCCTAAGGGGGGGCAGTTACTACTTATTGAGTATGATGAAAATGATCAGCAAAAACAAGACAGCGAGAAATATCTCGACATCATTACAAAGAAGATCGTTTACGGTATCGATAGCATCAAATTCCTTTATGAGGAAGTTTTGATCCCTTTGAACAGACACAGTTATGAAGGTATTGCGGTTTTGTTGGATAAGTTTAAACCAGATCTGATAATTACAGATCATCAGATGTTTGCCGGGGCTATTGCTGCCGTTAATAAAAATATTCCTTATGCAACTTCTGTTACGGCACCGGCTGCAATTAAGGTGATGGATGAATTACCGAAGATTCATGAATGGGAGGTAAATCAGATTGTAACACTTCAGAAAGAACTGGGTATCGAAAGTGAAAATGCTATTGCCTGCTCGGAGCTATTGACAATGGTGTTGACTTCTAAAGCATTTTTTGGCGAAATGGAATTGCCTTCTAATTATCAGTTTGTAGGTCCGGTTATCCATAAGAGAGAAGAACAAACGGCTTTTGATTGGGAAGGATTGGAGCAGAGAACCGGGCAACCAAAAATACTGGTAAGTATAGGAACTACATTTGATCATGAACATAAGAAGAGCTTTTTTGCTAAGGTAATTGAAGCTTTTGCCGGGGAGCCCTTAACAGTTGTTGTTGTTTCTGATCCCTCGTTATTTGATGAATGGCCGCAGAATTTTATAGTTCAGCGCAATGTTCCACAACTGGAGCTGCTACCTTGTCTCGATGCAGTTGTTTGCCATGGAGGTCATAATACAGTATGTGAAACTTTAACTAATGGTTTGCCAATGGTAGTTGTGCCTATTGCTTACGACCAGTCGCACGTTGCCGGAAGGGTAGTCAGAGTGGGTGCTGGTTTGAGGTTAAATTTCAATCGGTTCAAATCAAAGCATCTTAAGGAAGCTGTTGAGGAAATTTTAAATAATGATTCTTTCGGTAAGGCAGCGCAACAGATGGGTTTGTCTTTTGAAGAGGCTGGAGGAACTGAAACAGCAGCTGATTTGCTTGTACAGTTAAGCGCGGTGAGATATGTTGAGGTATTAAATAATTAAAAGAGAATTATGTCAAAGTTTTTGTTCGTTGTGCCACCTTTTTTTGGACACATAAGCCCAACGCTAAGTATTGGAGCTAGTCTGATTGCTAAAGGTCATGAGGTGAAATGGCTCGGTGTTATACCACTTTCGGATGCTCATATTCCTGAAGGTGGCGAGTATATCTATCCACAGGAAGATTTGGTTGAACATCAGGAAGAACTTCAAAAAATATTAAAGAGACAAGATGATGGCCCCGCCTGCTCCGGTCCTGAGGTAATGAAACTGGCACTTGAAGAAACCTATGTTCCTATTGCCCGCATTATGATGAAAGGTCTGGGTAAGTATGTGGATGCATGGAAACCAGATGTAATTATAAACGATTGCATCACTTTTGCCGGTGCATTATGTGCTTACATTAAAGGGATTCCTTGTGTTACCACTACACCGGTGCCACCGGATGTGATGGGCGATACGGCGAACAGCGCACCTAAAATATTTGAATGGCAGGAAAACCTGATTAAAGGATTACAGCGGGAATTTGGCGTGTACGGTGAGGAAATTGTAATTCACTCACATAAAATGAACATCGTTTTTACTTCTGAAGAGTTTGCCGGAGCTCAGGATTCAATGCCTCATATGAAATTTGTTGGGCCGGTTAAAGGCCGTCCAAATCATGCTGATTTTGATTGGGAGAGATTAGAAAAAGCGACTACCCCTAAAGTGTTTGTTTCGTTAGGAACTTTGCTGGTTGACATTAGAAAAGAGTTTTTTGGTAAGTTGATCGAAGCTTTTGCCAATGCACCCGTAACTATCGTGGCGGCAACCAATCCAGACATTTTTGAGCAATGGCCGGATAATTTTATTGTCAATGGTTTTGTGCCACAGGCCGAGCTGATGCCAAAAATGGATGTTGTGATTTGCCATGGTGGTTTTAATACCGTTAACGATACTTTCATTAATGGGTTGCCGATGTTGATTACTCCAATTGCTTATGATCATTTTCATACAGCAAAACTTATTGAAAATGCTGGTTGCGGGATCAAGATCCGTTATAAAAGATTACGCATTGAGGACATGAAAAAGGCGGTGTTTGAATTGCTGGAAAATCCGATATACAGAAACGCCTCTTTAAGAATTAAAGAAACATTTATTGCTGCCGGTGGAAATGATAAAGCAGTGCAGCTATTAGAAGAATTTGTATGAAAAGAAAACTTCTATTTGCCGAAAGAATGCTTCATGGAAATGGAGAAGCACCCTTTAATGCCGTAATTCCTATAAAGTTAAAGGGCAGTTTTGAGATAGAGGGTTTGCGCTATGCATTAAGGAAGCTTCAGGAAAAACACCCGTTTTTGAATGCTTTTGTGATGGATGACCAGAAGTCGAGGCCTTGGTTTGTGGTTAGTGAAAAAATTGAACTGCAAATTCCTCTAAGGATTGTAACCCGGACTACTGATGACGACTGGAAGACAGAGTCAATGAATGAGTGGGCGACCTTGTTTGATACCAGATCAGGACCTTTAATGAGGCTGGTTTGGATAAAAGGTGAAGAGTTTTCGGAGTTTATAATGGTTATTCATCACTGTCTTTGTGACGGAGGTTCGGCTATGGCAATTTTGGCTGAGCTTTTACTGCTCATAGATGATGGCTCAGTAGAGATAGGTAAGGAAGACCCAATTTTAAGAATTGAAGATATTATACCGGTTTCAGTTCTTAATAACAAGAAGAAGATCATTAAAGCCAAATTAATTGGAGGTGTAGCAAATCTATTTTTGTGGCTGGTTCCTGTTAAAAAGAAGTTGATCGAAAGAAAACGTGATTATATGATTCACTGGAAGCTTGATAAAGAATTGAGCGAACGGTTAATCCATAAGTGTAAATCGGAAGGAGTTACTGTTAATACGGCCCTGTGTGTGGCAGTGTTAAATGCCTTTAAGGAAGTTCGAAAAGAAAACTTTCATAACAAAATCTCACTCCCTGTTGATATTCGCAGGTTTGCCCCAAAAATTAAGAGAGATAATATTTTTGCGTTTGGTTTGATGCTGGTGGTTTCTGCAGATAAAGACCTCGGCTTTTTTGCTGACGCTAAAAGAATGCAGGAAGATATTGATAAGAAAACCGCAAAGTTAGATCCGTATGAAACGATTATGATGATGGAAGAATCTCATTCATCATTAAATAACTTTACCAATTTTCTAAAGTATGGCAAGTCCAGTAACGATTGCATGTTTTCTAATCTGGGTAGAGTAGATATTCCTTATCTGTATAAAAATTTTGCTGTGGAGACCATTTTTAGCCCCTCTGTAATAGGCCCGTTGGGGAATACGACAACACTTGTAACCTCAACCTATCTTGGGCAAATGGATTTTACATTTATTGCCAGCGAAGGGTTTATCCCTTACAATGAAGCGCAGGCCATTAAAGAAAAAATGATGGTATTACTGACTGAGTTATGAGAAGAAGGCTGATCATGGGAGAAAGAATCATGTATGTGGATGCTTCTACCCCTTTAAATTGTGTGTTTGCGGTAACCATTCGCGGTAGCTTTACCCTTGAAAGATTACGCAATGCACTACATAGAGTGCAGCAGAAACATCCTTTATTACGAGCAAGTATAAAGGAGGATGCTGCTGGGGTTCCGTATTTTGTTTCGAGCAATAAGCTCTCTGAAATTCCAGTTAGAATCGGAGAACGGGTTAGTGATGACGATTGGAAAATACAATCTAAAGCTGAATGGAGGAAACTCTTTGATGGCAAAAGTGCGCCATTAGCAAGAGTTGTATGGCTTAAGGATGCCGAAGTTTCCGATCTGATTCTAGTTTGTCCGCATTGTATTTGTGACGGTACTACTTTTATTGCTTTGATGAGTGAGATATTGGAAGTACTGGATAAACCGGAAAAGGAGTTATCTAGCTACCTGCCATTTAATTCTATGGAAGGATTACTTTCTCAATCATTTAAAGCGAGCAAAGGAAAGATTTTAAAAGCGAAGTTTTTTTCAGTAGTTGCAAGGTTATTTTTTCTTTTTAAATCTACAAAAAGTAAAAAGCCTGAGGGACAAAACTATTTCGTGCACTGGAGATTGGACGCAGAGAAAACAGCTGCGCTTACGATTGAATGTAAGACGGCAGGCGCAAGTGTATATGCTGCATTGTGTGTCATTTTATTAAAAGCATTTCAATCTGTTAAAGGAAATAAGGCCCAAGGTAAGATCATCTGCCCGGTTGATGTGAGGAGATTTGTTACTGAAATAAAAGAAGATACTATGTTTGCTTTTGCGCCAATTGCTGAACTATCGGTTGATGATAAGCTTGCCGGTTTTTGGGAAAAAGCAAAGAAAGTAAAGGAAGACCTGAATGCAAAAATTGCTGCTATGAATGTTCATGAACTATTGATCATGAGTGAATATTTCCATGGCTCGGTAAAGAAGATGGTAAAGTATTTATTGACCACCGAAGGCAGCCATGATGTAACTTTTTCGAATATGGGCAGACTTGGAATTCCCGAAAACTATGATTCCTTTGAAGTGGAAGCTATATATAGTCCAACAGTCGGTTTCCCCTGGCGAAATCCCAATACTATAGTTGTAAGTACTTTTAAAGGAGAAATGGATTTCAGCTTTTGCTCAAATGATGCATTTTTACCTGAAAGCGAGGCTATAGCAATTAAAAATAAAGCGCTGGAACTATTACTGCAAGAGTTGATGATAAGTTATGCTTAAAGATTTAAAAAGTAGTGATGTGGTATTGAAAAGGCTTGTTCTGCGAAACCTGCCACTTTACTTCATCCCTAATGTTATTGCCAACACTATTATCCCCTATTTTAGCTTTAAAAATCTCAATGCAGTTCATTTATTCGAAGGTGAGTATTGCATCGCAAGGTTTCTGCTGCCAATGGCATTGTTGCTTCCATTTATAATCACTTTTGATATTTTAAAAAAAACAATAGCACTTTCTGAAGAGGGCAAAGCAGGATTTGTTCTGCCTGATAATTTTACTAAGAATAAATTTATGTTTAAGATGGCAGGTATTAACGGTATAACTACCTCGTCTGTTATTTTGTTTTTTATGCTGCTTGTTCAACTTAGCATCCCCAAAGATTACAGTTTTAACGGCAAATTGCTTTCTATCCTTTTAGGGGTCTTGGCTGGTACATTGTCGATAGTTTTTACCCTATGGCCCATTAAAAAAATTAGGGGGTTAAAATGTACTTAATTTCTGGCTTGATAGTAACTATCTGGTGGCTAACAATCATTCTTTGTCAGAAATAAATTAAAAGCTGTATTTTTGCAAGAAAAAAAGCAATTGGGAACTTTACTGGATCAGGGAATAAAAGGATATAAAAATTACGGAACACACCTTAAGGAGAAATACAATGGGCAACGTGTGTTTAAAGTAATAGTTGATGGTGGGTTTACTTGTCCTAACCGCGATGGCAGTAAAGGTTATGGAGGATGTACCTATTGTAATGTAGACTCTTTTACCCCTGAGCTTTCCAGAAAGCTGCCAACCATACGCGAACAATTAGAGCAGGGTATGGAAAGAGGTAAGGGGTTTTATAAGGCCGATAAGTTTATTGTTTATTTTCAACCTAATACCAATACCTACGCCCCGGTACATTATTTAAAGATGATGTACGATGAAGCGCTATCTATAAATACAGAAGATGTTGTAGGTTTTTCTGTGGGTACACGACCTGATTGTATTGATGCAGAAAAGGTTGCTTTACTTGAAAGCTATGCCGATCGCTTTGATGTAGATTTGGAGATGGGCATGGAGTCTATTTACGACGAAACGCTTAATCAGATTAATAGAGGATGTAGTCACGGAGAGTTTGTTGAGGCAGTTAAATTGCTTGAAAACAGTAAACTTGATCTATGTGTACACACTATCTTTGGCTTCCCTTGGGAAACTGAAGAAATGATGCTGGGGTACATCCATGAGATTAACCGTTTTCCTCAAATCAAATTTGTAAAATTCCATCACCTTCACGTAGTTGAGGGGTCGATTATGGGCGTGAAATATAAAAAGGAACCCTTTAAATTATTCTCACTAGAAGAATATACCGATCTGCTTTGTAAATTAATTCCATTACTGAGACCCGATATTGTTATTCAAAGATTATTTGGGATATCAGATTGGGATTTGTTAATAGCACCTAATTGGGGGTTAAATAAATCTGCAATTCAAACTTATATTGATAAGGAAATTGAACGCAGAGGTGTAGTCCAAGGATCAGAATACTTAGCTAAATAGATTACCAAACATTTTATGAATAACTTTATTCCTTTGAAACTTAAGACCACCTTAGTTTTGTTTCTTTGTGTGCTTACAACATTTGCACAGCAAAAAGCTGCAGATTATGCTATTATACCTCAACCTGTGAAGCTCATTCCTGCTGCCGGTAATTTTCAGTGGACAACTGCTACAAAACTGGTTCTTGCTGAAAACTCGGAAAAGCTGGTGCCAGCTTTAAATGAATTAAAGGCTACTTTTACATTGCTTAAACAAGGAAAAACAGCGGAAAATACGGTTACTTTAGGCTTTGATCCTTCTATTGCAAATGAAGGTTATACATTGTCAGTAGAAAAAAATGCAATTGTAATTAAGGCTGCAACCGTACAAGGTGCCTTTTGGGCTGTAACCAGCCTGAAACAGTTGATGGGAACTGCGGTATTTCGTAGCAAACAGGTTTTAAGAAAGTCATTATTGAGCGCGATCATCATTCCTTGCGTAAAAATAGAAGATGCACCACGTTTTTCATGGAGAGGTATTCATTTGGATGTGTCTCGTCACTTCTTTGATCTTGCCTATTTGCGAACAATGATAGATAGGATGTCTTATTACAAATTCAATAAGTTTCATTTGCATTTAACGGATGATCAGGGTTGGAGGATTGAAATCAAAAAATATCCTGAACTAACATCGAAAGGTGCCTGGAGAGAGATGAATGGTCAGGACTCGAGTTGTATTGCACTTGCTAAAACAAATCCCGACTACGCTATTCCTGAAAAACACTTCAAAATGATTGATGGAAAAAAGATGTACGGTGGCTTTTACACTCAAGATGAGATGCGTGGGCTAATTGCTTATGCAGATTCGAAAGGAATAGAGATTATACCTGAGATTGATATGCCGGGTCATATGATGGCTGCAACTAACCTTATGCCATGGTTAACTTCTCATGGTAAAGGTGGACAAGCAAAGGACTTCTCGGAGCCATTATGCCCGTGTAAAGAAACAACTTTTGAATTTGCGGAGAATGTATTTACAGAGATTGTTGCATTATTCCCGAGCAAATACATTCATCTGGGTGCCGATGAAGTTGAAAAAAGCAGTTGGAAAAATGTGCCTGAATGTGAGGCGCTGATGAAGAAGGAAGGACTCAAAAGTGTGGATGAGCTACAAAGTTATTTTGTGCGCAGAATGGAGCGTTTTTTTAACAGCAAGGGAAAAAAACTTATCGGCTGGGATGAAATTCTGGATGGAGGTGTATCACCAACAGCTACAATGATGTATTGGAGAACCTGGGTGCCTACAGCACCTAAACACGCTGCGGAAAAAGGGAATGATGTGATCATGACTCCTGGTGAGTTTTGTTATTTTGATGCTCAACAAGACGCAGGTTCATTACAAAAGGTGTATTCTTTTGATCCATATAAATTTAACATCACAGAAAGTGAGAAGAAATTTATAATTGGGGTACAGGCTAATATATGGACGGAATATATTCCTTCTGAGAGAAGGTTAGAATATATGGTGTTCCCAAGAATGTTGGCTATGGCTGAGGTAGCATGGTTTAAAGGGGGGGTAGACTGGAGTAATTTTGAAAAGCGTGTACAAAAGCACTTTTCATTGTTGGATGCTATGAATATAAATTATCGGCTTCCGGATCTGGATGGATTTACTACCCAGAGTGTATTTGTTGATAAGGGTAAGTTACATATAAATAAACCACTTGCAGGTTTAACAATAAGGTATACCACCGATGGTACCTTGCCTACGTTGCAGTCTAAAATTTTTAATGGGGATCTGACCATAACTAAGCCTGTTGAGTTTAAAGTTGCAGGATTCAGACCAAATGGTAACAGAGGTGATATCTATACGATTAATTACGAACATCGGGATTATATGAAGCCTGTACAGCTAGCATCACCTGAAAAGGGACTTAAGTTTTCATATTATCCACGCTTCTATAAGACGGTAAATGCAATTGATGAAAAAGACCTTGCTAGCGAAAGTATTACTGCAGCAATTGAAATTCCTGTAGCAAAAACAGCTGAAAGCTTTGCTACTCGTCATAAAGGTTATTTTTATGCCGAAGAAACGGGTATCTATTCTTTCGCATTGCGTTCAGATGATGGAAGTGTGCTAAAATTAGGCGATAAAGTATTTATTGATAGTGATGGAATGCATACGTCTATTGAAAAATCTGCCGAAATAGCTCTCGAAAAAGGATACCATCCATTCGAACTTATGTTTTTGGAAGGTGGTGGAGGTTACACTCTTAAGTTACAATATAAAGCGCCTTCTGGTAAGCTTAAAGATGTTGATGCGTCTGTTTTCTTTCATTAATGTATAGTTTCTTATCCGGAGGTTGTCTCTAAATCTCCGGATAAGCTTTGAATGGCTCTCCTTCTGAGTAATTTCCTTGAAAAATCTTATTGGCAATCCAAAAAATGTCTAATACTGGAATTTGGCCCCATTAAATTCATTGGCTAGACTATAAATTCCCTTTTTTTCTTTTATAAATTCATAATTCTGCTTAAAAATAAAGCGGTATGATCTCGCAATTCGTTTAAAAGTGCGCTGAATCCGTTTAAATTTCTTTTTTTATCCTGTTTTGCTCTGTTTTTTGCAATTTTCTTCTTAATTCTTGTTTTTTGCTAATTTTTATGTTTTTGTTAAAAAATAAAGGTGTTTTTGTGTTGAATGTGAGAAATATTTAAAAATTTGATAGTGATTTTATTAAATTTTAATGTTTTTGGGTCTATTTTTTGAATATTTTGTTGTTTTGTGTTGTTTTTGTTTGATTAAAAATATGAATAATTGAAAATTTTGTCTAGTTTTATCAAAAAATCAGATAAAGTATAATTATAAACTAGTAAAATCTAACATTTATGGCAAAAGTTTTATTTAAACAGTGGGGCCCATTTGCAGTTTTATTGATAATTGCAATTTTGGCTCTTTTTATTCCCTTACTTCCTAACTTTGACGAGGGAAAATACAGTGCGCCTGATATTGCATTTGTATTAATTGCTTCAGCTCTTGTATTTTTGATGACTCCAGGACTTGCATTTTTCTATGGCGGTATGGTTCATCGTAAAAATGTTCTATCTACCATGATTAAAAGTGTGGTGGCCGCAGGTGTAATTACCGTGCTTTGGATTGTTGTAGGCTTTAGTCTTGCTTTCGGAGAAACAATCGGTGGATTTATAGGTAATCCAACTACCTTCTTGTTCTTCCAGGGTGTAAATTCTGGTCCGGCATGGGGAACTATTCCACTTTCATTGTTCGCGGTGTTCCAATTGATGTTTGCTATCATTACTCCAGGTTTAGTTGTTGGAGCGGTTGCAGAACGTATTCGTTTTACCTCTTACATTTTGTTTATTGTATTGTTTGCCCTATTTGTTTATTCTCCTTTAGCACACTGGACTTGGTCTCCTGATGGATTCCTTTTAAAAATGGGTGTACTTGATTTTGCAGGTGGTACCGTTGTACACATCTCTGCTGGTATGGCTGCTTTGGCGGGTGCCTTAGTTTTAAAACGCAGGAAATCTCATATTGAGCATCAGGAAGTTCCACCGGCTAATATCCCTTATGTACTAATTGGTACTGGCTTACTTTGGTTCGGTTGGTTTGGCTTTAATGCAGGTTCTGCTTTGGGTGCTAATGCTTTAGCAGTTTCGGCCTTCTTAACCACTAATACTGCTGCTGGTGCTGCTGGTTTAGCCTGGATGTTCTTTGATGTAGCAAGAGGAAAAAAACCTTCTGTTTTAGGCTTCTGTATAGGTGCTGTAGTAGGCTTGGTTGCCATTACTCCAGGTGCAGGTTTCGTAAGTATTCCTTCAAGTATCTTTATTGGTGTAATTGCTGCGGTTATTTCAAACCTTGTTGTTTCATGGAAACAAAAAACTAGTTTAGATGATACATTAGATGTGTTCCCTTGCCATGGTGTAGGTGGTATTGTTGGTATGCTATTGACTGGTGTATTTGCTACTAAAACTGTTAACAGTGCTGGTGCAGACGGCTTGTTTTATGGAAATCCTGAGTTCTTCTTTACTCAGCTTAAAGGGGCAGTAATTGTAATCATATTCAGTTTCGTAGTTTCTTTCATCATCTTTAAACTAATCAATGTAGTTCAACCAATCCGTGTTACTTCAGAAGAAGAAGAAGAAGGATTAGATGCTTCTCAACATAACGAGAAATATTCTCAAGGTACTTTGATTGTTGCTTCAACTGGAGCAGAAATAGAAAATACATTTTAATAACCGACCACAAACTATCTGAATTATCAACCTCAAACCGAAAATTATGAAATTAAAATCAATACTAACCATAGCACTATTATCTGTTGTTTCGGCTACCTACGCTCAGGAAGCCGCTGAAGCTCCTTTGCAAATTTCGGGTTCAGTTGATACGTATTTTAAATATGATTTTGCGAAAGCTCCAAATATTAAAACCTATTTTGCTTCAGAGCAAAACTCGGTTTCTATTGGAATGATCGATTTGGCTTTAAAGAAAACTACCGGTAAAGCTTCATTTGTTGGAGAATTATCTTTTGGACCAAGAGGACAGTATCAGTCTATTCCAAATGGACCTGATGATAACTCTTTCCATATCCAGAACTTATACGTTAACTATGCTTTTACTGATAAATTTAGTATGACAGCAGGTTACATGGGTACATTTATCGGTTATGAGGTAATATCGCCTGTAGCTAACTTCAACTATTCTACCTCTTACCTTTTTGGTGCCGGCCCTTTTCAAAATGCGGGTATCAAAGGAACTTATGCTTTTTCTGAAAAAGCTAGTTTAATGGTTGGTTTGTTCAATGATTGGAATGTCTATCAGGATCTTAATGGAGTATCTCATATAGGTGCCCAATTAATGGTAGCTCCTGTTGAAGGCTGGTCTGCGTACCTGAACTTCTTGTCTGGTTATTCAGCTGGTGCCGGAGGTACAGGAACTATTTTTGATTTAACAACTGCTTATCAGGTAACTGATAAATTCAAGTTAGGTTTAAACGCTGCTGATTACTCGGTTTCTAATGACAATGGTGGTTATACAGGTGTTGCATTGTATCCACAATACGCATTCACCCCTGCTG
This sequence comes from uncultured Pedobacter sp., assembly GCF_946479715.1. Next base: position 23,019 of record NZ_CAMLHF010000036.1, read on the forward strand.
TTTCATTGGGTTTAAGAGGTGAGTATTTTAATTACAAGGGTATAGGTGAGCTTCCTGATGCAAGTGTAGCGGCCATTACTTTATCTGGTAATATTAAAGCAGGTGGATTAACCTTTATTCCTGAAGTACGTTTCGATAGTGATAAAGATTATTCTCAGGAATTTGTTAAAAAGAGCGGTGCTCTGGCTAAATCAGCCTCGCAATTCTCTCTGGCTGCTGTTTACGCATTCTAGGGATTTGTACAAAATATTTTTTAATTTTAAGCCGCCAGAATATTACTTCTGGCGGTTTTTTATTCTGTTTTCTAAGCTTTAAATCAATTATTTACCGATGAAAAAAATAATGTTTGTTCTACCCCTATTAGTATTTAGTCTTGGCGCATTCTCTCAAACAAATGCATTGCCTATGGATGAGCGTGGCAAGTATACTTTTTTAGAGGTTGCAGAACTCCCTCTTGTTAAAAAAGAGGTGATGTCTGCTAATGCAAAACGCTTTTTCAAAGGCTATTCAAAAGCAATTAAACTGAGCTCTTCAGATGGAGATACTGCTTTTTATGGAAAAGGAAAAATGGTTTTAAATAAAAGCCTTGTAGGAGTAGGCCATCCTACAGGTGAGGCTAAATATAATATTTCCTTAGAGCTGCGTAACGGTAAATATAGATTAATACTTACTGATTTTATGCTAACCCCGTATGAACGCGATCGCTATGGTAATTTTGTTCCGGTGGCTGTTAGTACAGCGCTTGAAAAGTCTCCAGGCAAATTAAATAATGCTGAATGGGAAAAGAATGTATCATCTATTGCCGGAGAATCTAGAAAAATTGCAGATAAGCTAAAAGCTATGATGAGTAATACCGTTAAAGACCCAAAGCCTGAAGCAAAGAAGCCTGCTGCCGTTTCCACAACAAAGTGGTAACAGTTAAAGAGACTTTGAAACGACTTACTTAATGCACCATTTTATCAGCACAGGTAGAGCTGGCAAAAGCTTCCGGCTTTGCTTTAAAAATAAAGCCCATGCTTAGAATATAACCCATGGCTTCATTTAAGGCCTTGTTTGATTTAAACATTGGGTTAGTATTAATATCTGCATGAACCTCCAGATCTACATCGTACAAATCTAAAAGATCGCAAATTGAGTATGCGGTTTCAATAGATTTTTGAACCTCAATAAGCATTCTTTCCTTTATGCTCATTCGCTGAGGTGTTTTCTCCTGATGGATGTACATAAAACCACCGTGGTGCTCTCTTAATAGGACTATTACAGTCGCAAAATCAGTTAAAGCTCCTTTGACCTGTGAATCTGTGCCTATACAAACTTTAAGGTGGTAGCCTTTTTCAGTTTCTCTGATAATAGCTTTTTCTACTTCTTCTAAGATGGGTGCGTGGATTACCTCACCACTAAATTTTTTCCAGATCATACGCTAATTGGTGTTATTATAAACAACCCGTATTCAGGTTTCCTAAAAATAAGAGGATTAAATTAAAATGAAGTTAATTCTTTATTGTTTAATTGCTAACAATTCGCTAGTTGTCAACAGTTTAGTGTGTTGTTTTGTTGCAGATTTTGACATCTTTAATATATGTTTGTTATACTATTGTAAATAGAATATTCGTTAAAACAAAACAGCGCTAAATAAGATTATATAAATGTACCAATAATAAATTAATCAGATTAAAATCATTATGAAGACAGAATTGATAAATGAGTTTTATTTGATGCAACGAAGCCGGGCATCTATAGATTATAATGAAATGCTTGATGATAGGGTATATACTCCAATTAAGCGTGCGAACCGGAAAATGACCACATGGATTTCTGAAAGAGGACATATGCTTATGGACATGGAGATGAGACTAAATAGCTCAATGAAACACTTAAGGAAGAAGTATCTGAAGTTTTAATGCCTTAATTCCGCTATCTTTGCGCCATGATGGTAGAAAAGGTATTGGAAAATTTAAAAATAGCTTCACTAAATGAAATGCAACAAGCATCTGTTGTTGCGTGGAAAAAGGGTGGGGATGTAGTTTTGCTGGCTCCAACAGGTTCGGGTAAAACAATTGGGTTTTTATTGCCTATTCTAAATAACCTAAGAGCTGACGTTAAGGGCGTGCAGGCTTTAGTGCTTGTCCCTTCCCGAGAGCTTGCATTACAAATTGAAACTGTTTTTAAACAGATGGCCACAGGTTTTAAGGTGAATTGCTGTTATGGCGGTCATTCGGTAAGAACGGAGCGAAATAATCTGGAGCAAGCACCTGCAGTACTTATTGGCACGCCAGGTCGGATAGCTTATCACCTCCGCCATGAAAATTTTGATGAATCTACTATAAGTACACTTGTATTGGATGAATTCGATAAAGCACTCGAATTTGGTTTCCAGGAAGACATGTCGTACATTATTCATAAGCTACTTTCTTTAAAGCAACGTTTATTAACCTCGGCTACAGCTATGGAAGAGATTCCAGGTTTTACTGGTGTTAAGAATCCCAAAGAGATTAACTTTCTAAAAGATGTAAAAGTTGTTCCCGATTTAAAGCTTAAAAAAGTGCTTACTACGGCCGAAGATAAGTTAGACACCCTATTAAAACTGATTTGTAAAATCGGGAATAAAAATACTTTGATTTTTTGTAATCATAGAGAAACGGTTGACCGTATTAGCGATCTATTGATCGACAAAGATCTGGCACATGATATATTTCATGGTGGAATGGAGCAGGATGAGAGAGAGAGGGCTTTGTTGAAGTTTAGGAATGGAAGTATAAAGATTCTTATCACTACTGATCTCGCTTCACGAGGCTTGGATATTCCTGAAGTGCAATGTATCATCCACTACCAATTGCCATATACAGAAGATGCATTTTTACATCGTAACGGGCGTACAGCCAGAATGAATGCCAAAGGCACTGCATATCTTATTGTTGCTGATGATGAAAAGTACCCATTTTTAAAAGCTGATATAGAAACCGAAAATTTAAAAGGTAATTTTGTATTACCAGGCGATAGCGAATGGCAAACCTTATACATTGCTGCCGGGAAAAAAGACAAAGTAAATAAAATTGATATCGTTGGCTTGCTACTTAAAAAAGGTGGTTTACAAAAGGAGGATGTAGGATTGATTGAAGTTAAAGATCAGTCTTCATACGTTGCAGTGAAGCGCAGCATGATTACCCGAATTCTAAAATCTTTGGCTAATGAGAAGATTAAAGGGAAAAAGGTTAAGATAGAAGTGGCAATGTAATGGAACCAAAAGCATCTAAAGGATTTACTATATAAAACTCAACATATGAGCAATAACGATATTTTTAAAAAGTTGCGTGTAGCACTTGAACTAACTAATGATGACATTATTAAGATCATGGAATTAGTAAACTTTAAGATCACCAAGAGTGAATTGGGCTCGTTTTTTAGAAGTGATGATCATCCAAATTTTAAGCCTTGTGGGGATCAGATTCTTCGTAATTTTTTAAATGGGCTCGTTATTTACAAACGTGGACCAAGACCGGTGAAATAAATTATATTTTAGTCAGCCTTAACTTTATTAACGATTTACTATTTTGTAAGTAAGAAAAAATTGCAAATAAATTTTGCTAAAACGGTTTAAATGCCTTTATTTGAGTTATAGAATCAAATCAATTCTATTGTTAACCAAATAGACCTAAATAAATGAACACTAAAACCTCTAAACTTCCCTTTATTGGGGTCGACATAGGTGGCTCTCACATCACCGCAGCACACGTAGATTGCTCAACATATAAAGTTATTGATAGTTCTATGCAACGTTTACGCGTTGCATCAATGGACAGCGCAGACGTAATTATCCAGTCTTGGGTAGACGCGCTTTCTTCACTAATTTTAAAATCTTCTGACGAAACGATAAGGATTGGAATAGCCATGCCTGGGCCCTTCGACTATCAGGAAGGTATTTCATTGATGAAAGGTATGCAGAAATATGATTCATTATATGGATTAAATATCCGCACCATTTTATCCGAAAAATTAGGCATTCCTGGTGAGCATATTGTTTTTATAAACGATGCAGAAGCATTTTTAAGGGGTGAACTTGCATCAGGTGCTGCTTCAGATTTTGAAAGAGCAATAGGAATAACATTAGGTACAGGCCTTGGCTCAACAAGTAATTGCAATGGTCGGGTAACAGATATGAACTTAGCATTTGCTCCTTTTCAAGATAGTATTGCTGAAGAATATATATCAACCAGATGGTTCTTAAAACACTATAAAGAGCTAACCGGAAAGGAAGCGAAAAATGTTGAAGAATTGCTTGCTACGGCAGATGAGTCAGTAAAAGAACAATTATTTGAAGAATTTTCTACAAATCTGGCGGCTTTCTTAAATGATTTTATTGCTGATGAAAATCCACAGGTGTTGGTAATTGGTGGAAACATTGCCAAAACATGGGATCATTTTATTTCTAAATTGCAGGAAAAATTAGTTAATAAAACCGTGGTAATAAAGCAAAGCGAAATGTGGGAAGACGCCGCTCTTGTTGGTGCTGCATGTACCTGGATAAGTAATTAGGAAATGAAAAAATGGGGTTTTCTCATCGGCATCTTCGCATTTTTAAGTGCCGAATCAGTTTTTGCAGCTAAGGTTGATACTGTATCGACCTATAGCGCTGCAATGAAGAAAAATATTAAGGCTGTTGTAATTACTCCCGAGGGTTATAATGAAAGCAAGACATATCCGACAGTTTATTTACTGCACGGAGCAGGAGATGCTTATTCCGGTTGGGTAAATAAGGTGCCGACAATTAAGGAATATGCAGATCATTATCAGATGATCATTGTATGTCCGGATGGAAATGTTACCAGCTGGTATTTTGATAGTCCCGAAGACCCTGCCTGGAAATATGAAACTTATGTAGCTACCGAACTGGTTAATTGGGTAGATCAAAAATACAAGACCATAAAAGATAGAAAAGGTCGTGCAATCACAGGTTTAAGTATGGGAGGGCATGGTGCACTATACTTAGCCTTTAGGCATCAGGACATATTCGGAGCTGCCGGTAGTATGAGTGGTGGTGTAGACATTAAACCTTTTCCATTGAATTGGGACATTGCCAAGCGCCTTGGACCTGAAGATAAATATCCTGAACGTTGGAAAGCAAATTCTGTTATCGATTTAACCTACTTGCTTGTTCCCAACAAACTCGCTTTAACTATCGACTGTGGTTCTGAAGACTTCTTTTACAATGTGAACATCAAATTGCATGAAAAACTGCAATATAATAACATACCACATGATTTTACCATCAGACCGGGATCTCATAACTGGGATTACTGGAAAAACGCCATCGGATTTCAGCTGATGTTCTTTAATAATCAATTCACTAAAAAATAATATGTTTTCATAAATAACGGAAGTAATCTGATAGAATTATTCATATTTTAGAAGGACAAAACCGATATAACTAAGTATATGAAAACAAAAGACCGTAGAAGTTTTATAAAAGATTTAGGAATGTTATCTGCAGCAGCAGGACTTTCTTCTTTAATTCCGTTTGACGCATTGGCGCTCCCTAAAAAAGAATTTTTCAGTATATCTTTAGCTCAGTGGTCTTTGCATAAATCATTGTTTGGCGGTAAGCTAACAAACCTTGAGTTCCCTATAAAAGCTAAAAAAGATTTCGGTATTGATATAGTTGAGTATGTAAGTCCATTTTTTAATAAAAAAGAAACTGATCCGGCGTACCTGAAAGAATTAAAAAGCATAACTCAAAATGAAGGAATTCAAAACCACCTGATCATGATTGATGGTGAGGGTGAATTGGGTAACCTTGATGAAAAAGAACGCTCAAAAGCTATTGAAAATCATTATAAATGGGTAGATGCAGCCAAGGTGCTTGGTTGTAAAACGATTCGGGTAAATGCAGCAGGAAATGGATCTGAACAAGATGTGAAAACTGCAGTGGTGGATGGTTTAGGTAGGCTTACTGAATATGGTAAGCAAAATAAAATCAACATTATAGTTGAGAACCATGGCGGATATTCTTCTGATGGAAAATGGTTGTCGGATGTAATGAAACAAGTTAACAGCCCTTATTGTGGTACATTGCCTGATTTTGGAAACTTTAGGGTAAATGCGGATAGAGTGTACGATATGTATCAGGGAGTAACTGATCTGGTTCCATTTGCAAAAGGAATTAGTGCAAAAACCTTTAATTTCAATGAAAAGGGTGATGAAAAAGATATCGACTACGATCGCATGTTCAAAATTATTAAGGATGCAAAATGGAGTGGCATTGTGGGAATTGAGTATGAAGGCGATGGCTTGTCGGAAGATGAAGGAATCAAAAAAACGAAAGAACTGTTGTTGAGAATACAAAAGCAATATAAATAAATAAAACAGGCCGGTATTACCGGCCTGTTTTATTTAAGAGATTACACTAATTTTTTGTACCTAATGCGATGAGGAGTTACATCACCGAGACGTTTTTTACGATTTTCCTCGTAGTCACTGTAGTTACCTTCAAAGAAGTATACCTGAGAGTTTCCTTCAAAGGCTAAAATGTGAGTACAGATACGGTCTAAGAACCAACGATCGTGACTGATTACAACCGCACACCCACCAAAGTTTTCCAATGCTTCTTCTAATGCACGTAAAGTATTTACGTCAATATCATTTGTTGGCTCATCCAGTAACAATACGTTTGCGCCTTTCTTTAAAGTGATGGCTAAATGCACCCGGTTACGCTCTCCACCAGATAAAATGCCAACTTTCTTTTGCTGATCACCACCATTAAAGTTGAATTTAGAAACATATGCACGCCCATTTACCGCTTTGTTGCCCAATTGGATATTATCTAAGCCATCAGTAATATTTTCATATACTGTTTTAGCAGGGTCGAGGTCATTGTGCATCTGATCTACATAACCAAGTGATACAGTTTCTCCAACACGGAATGTTCCGGTATCAGGAGTTTCCTGTTCAGTAATTAGGCGGAATAATGTTGTTTTACCTGCACCATTGGGACCAATAATACCTACTATACCGGCAGGCGGTAAAGAGAAACTCAGATTCTCAAATAACAATTTATCGCCATAGGCTTTGGTAACATTGTTTGCCTCTATAACTACATTTCCTAATCTTGGACCAGGTGGAATAAACAATTCCAATTTGTCTTCTCTTTCTCTTGAATCTTCTGATGCCAGCTTGTCATAGTTTGATAGACGTGCTTTAGATTTAGCATGACGCGCTTTCGGTGCCATGCGTACCCATTCAAGCTCTCTTTCAAGAGTTTTCTGACGTTTGCTCTCCGTTTTTTCTTCCTGTGCCAAACGTTTAGCTTTTTGATCTAACCATGATGAGTAATTTCCTTTCCATGGAATACCTTCGCCTCTGTCTAACTCAAGAATCCATCCCGCAACGTTATCAAGGAAATACCTATCGTGGGTTACTGCAATTACAGTTCCTTTGTATTCTTTTAAAAACTGCTCTAGCCAATCGATACTTTCAGCATCAAGGTGATTGGTAGGCTCATCTAGTAATAAAACATCTGGTTCCTGCAGTAGTAAACGACACATCGCCACACGTCTTCTTTCTCCTCCAGATAATACTGAGATCTTTGTATCCGGATCCGGACAACGAAGCGCATCCATGGCACGTTCTAGTTTGTTATCCAGTTCCCATGCATTTACAGCATCAATTTTATCCTGAAGTTCACCCTGTTTTGCCATTAGTTTATCCATTGCATCAGCATCTTCGTAAACTTCCGGCAGGCCAAACTGTTCATTAATAGACTCATATTCCTTAAGAATAGCTGTAATTTCAGCTACGCCCTCTTCAACAACCTCTCTAACTGTTTTGTTCTCATCTAGTTCCGGCTCTTGTGCAAGATAACCTACAGTATAGCCCGGAGAGAAAACAACTTCGCCTTGAAAAGCTTTGTCGATACCTGCAATGATCTTCAAAACCGACGATTTTCCCGATCCGTTTAAACCAATAACACCTATTTTTGCGCCATAAAAAAAGGATAGGTATATGTTCTTTAAAACTTGTTTCTGAGGGGGGTAAATCTTATTTACCCCGGCCATTGAAAATATTATTTTTTCGTCCATGCTTGTTATTTCGTGTATTAGATAGGCTTTTTTATTAAATTTTACGGAACCCTATGTTTACTGCAAAGATAAGAAAGGAAAGCCACTAAAAAAGTGGTGTATTTGATATTCATATAATGATGCTTGGTATAATCTCGATCTCGGAATAAATATCCTTAAGATCAAGTCCTCACATAGTTCACACATTCTACACAGATTCTTCACAAAAAGGTACCTGTTTGTGGGTTTAGTGTGAAGGATGTGTGTAGAATGTGTGAAGAAACGTTAATCTTGTGAAGAATTAGCTCTTAATTTGAAACGCTCTTCAGTTCAATATGTCAGATCGACAATTCAGATGATCTTTTGGCTACTTCACTCAAGAAGTCCCGATTACAAGTTTTACCTGCATGTAATTTTACGCCATCAAAAAAATAACTGAAGAAAATGAAAAACATTAAAGATCAAAACAAAGTAACACCTCCTAAGGAAGCGGGTAACAAAAAAACAAAATTTGAATTGCAAAGTCTTAGCATAAAGATGCTGATAGCGCTTTTTCTTTTGGTGACATGCTCGCTAACAGCTTCTGCTCAAAAATCAGCTGCGTTGAACGCACTTTCTAAATATGGTATTGATGCCAACATCCTCAATGCTGACATTATTCAACAATCAGAGGATTTTGCTTTTGATTTCAAACAGACAACAATAGCTGCAGGCAAACAAACAGTAACTATAGCCAAATACGACCCATCTAGTCCAAAGGAAGAGCAATGGGCTGTAGTTTCAGTAGAGGGGAAATCGCCTTCAAAAGGAGAGATTAATACCTTCCGTAAAAATCAAAACAAAGAGGTGAAATCGACTCAAACAGATGAATCAAGTTACAAGGTTGAGAAAGAATCAGCAGATTACCTGGTAATAAGCTACAAACTAGATCCAGCTTCTGTTCCTAAGGATGCCGCCTTTATGAAGGATTGCAGATCGTATATGACAATCAATGTCAAAACCAAGAAAATTGAGCAGGTAGAAACCATTAATGAAAAGCCTGTAAGAATTAAGATTCTCAACGCAGAAAAATTTAATCTGGTCATAAAATATACTAAAAATGACCAATCGAAACGTTACTTGCCTGTAAGCCAGGAACTCAATATGTTAGCTAAATTTATGGGTCAGGAGGTTACTGTACAGACTATTACAGAGTACTCAAACTATACTAAGAAATAATTGTTAAATCCCGTTCAGTCGAGAGCTAAAAATTGAAATTATAACCCAATTGGTCCTCATAAACTTATGAAGGCCAATTGGGTATTTGTAGTTTTGATTAGTAATCTAACCACATTTTAAATAAAGGGGCTTTTGTTCGGCTGACTATAATATCATTGTCTGTATTATTCTTTAATTTGAGCTTTAATTTTCCATTGAAAAAATTGTGGACTTTTTCAATGGAATTGACATGAACAATGTATTGACGGTTTATTCTAAAGAAATTTTTAGGTTCTAACTCTTGTTCTAGCGCTTCGAGGGTTTGGGGCACCACAATTTTTTCTCCATTAAAAAGATTCACATAAGTAATGTTCAGATGGGAATAAAAGAAGGCTATATCCTCTACATTGATTTTTCTATAGCCATCGCGGTATGGAAGAAAGAAACGTGACCTGTATTCTTTCGGTCGGATTTGACTCAGTAGTTCTTCGATTAAAGGTGATTGTTGGTATGATCTCTGTATAGAGTTTTCAAATTTTACAATAGCGGCTTCCAATTGGTCCATTTCAATTGGCTTAAGCAGATAATCTATACTATTGTATTTAAAAGCTTTTATC
>NZ_CAMLHF010000037.1 GCF_946479715.1 uncultured Pedobacter sp.
GCAACTGTGGAGTAATAAAAATGGCGGATATGGCAGTAAGCTAACCGACATGTATTATAGCGGAGCGGATGCGATTCCCGGAAGAAATGAAATTGATATCAGAAAATTAAGATATGCTTACAGCTATGTAAGCACTGACCTTGCTGCTGAAGGAAGAAATGATCCTTCTAAAAAGAGACAGGATTTTATTGTTACCTATACAGATTTGCCTGATCCTTCTAATGCTAATCACCACCCATCTATTGCAGTTTATCCAGATACGATGGTTTGGAAAGTGGATTATTCGTATTCGCAGAATGACCCAATGGTTAAAACTTATTTTAACCATCCGTCTTACGACGATTATCCCGTAGTTGGTGTAAACTGGGAGCAGGCTTCTGCATTTTGTGTATGGCGTACGCGCTTCTATGAATCAGTAGCGGTAGCAAGGAAACAACCTCTTAACTCAAGACCTGAATACCAATTACCAAGCGATGCTCAGTTTGAATATGCTGCCAGAGGCGGTAATGTGAAAACAAAATATCCTTGGGGCGGGCCATATGTGCGTAACACTAAAGGATGCATGCAGGCAAACTTTAAAGTTGGACGTGGAAACTATTCAGATGATGGTGGACTGTATACAGTAAACGTAAAATCGTATTTTCCGAATGATTACGGGTTATACAATATGGCTGGTAATGTTGCCGAGTGGACTATAACTGCTTACAACCCATCAGCAGCACCAATGCTACACGATTTTAATCCTAATTTTACATACGTAGCCAAAACTTCCGACAGCAAATACAAAAAACGTAAGGTTGTAAGGGGTGGCTCATGGAAAGACATAGGTTTCTTCCTGCAAAACTCTGTTGGTACTTATGAGTATCAGGATGAAGCAAGATCTTATATTGGCTTCAGATGTATTTCTTCATATCCTGGAACTGATATTTCTTATAAAAACTAACAAACTAACAAAACCCAAAAATCGAAAATCCTTATTTTAATAAAATGGCAGCAAATAGAAAATTTGATAAGATGCACTTAGCTATATCGCTTGGTGCTAGTGTGGTAATTCTTGGAGCACTTTTCAAAATCCTGCACCTGGGTGGTGTTTGGGGTAATTATATGATTGGTGCTGGATTAGGGGTAGAAGCAATTCTTTTTGCACTAACCGGATTTATTCAGCCTGAACCAGAACCAGCTTGGGAAAGGGTATATCCTGAATTAAGAGACGATTTTGATGGTGAACTTCCTAAAGCTTCGGCCAGACCGGTTGCTGCACCTGCTGCAAGTTTTTCTTCAACTGCGGCCTTAGATAAGATGCTTGTAGATGCTAAAATTGGTCCTGAATTGATTGAGAGCCTGGGTACGGGTTTACGTACTTTTGGCGATAAAGTTGCTGCTATATCTAATGTAGCTGATGTTTCTACTGCAACAGCTGAATTTACGGGTAAAATCAAAGGTGCTTCGGCAAGCTTTGATAGCCTAAACAATGCATTTGAAAGGGCTACTTCTCAATTGGTAGAAATGGGCGAAAGCAACGTTGCTTCTAAATCTTATCATGAGCAGGTAAATACATTGGCTAAAAACTTATCGGCTTTAAATGCTGTATATGAATTAGAACTACAGGATTCAAGTGCTCATTTGAAATCTATGAATAAGTTTTACCAGAACTTATCGCTTACGATGAACAACTTTAATGAATCAATGGAAGATTCTAAACAGTTTAAAGATGAAGTAGGTAAATTGGCTAAAAACCTGTCATCATTAAATGCTATTTATGGCAATATGTTATCTGCTATGAACCAGCCACGCGGATAGTTAGTAATTATTTTATTTATTAATTAACCAAACAGACCTATTTAGAATGGCCGCAGGAAAACAGACAACGAGGCAGAAGATGATCAATATCATGTATTTGGTATTGTTAGCTATGCTCGCCCTAAACGTATCAGATACTATATTAAATGCATTTAAAAATATCAATGATAGTTTAGTTAGTTCAAAAACTAACGTAAATACAAGCATTGAGCAATTATTTACTTCATTTCAAAACACGAAACTTAAAGATGAGCCGGCAAGGGCTCAGCCAATATGGGAAAAGGCCAATAAAGCTAAAGCATATGCTGATGAGTTGAATAATTACGTACAGAAGCTGAAAGATAAGTTTAATGCTGAAGGAAAAGGGATTGATGAGGAGACTGGGGATCTTGTGGAAAGAGCAAATCTTGATATTGCGCAGGGCATTATGATTAATCAGAAAGAGGGGCAGAAGCTTAAAGTTAAGATCAATGAAACCCGTGAGAAATTAATTGCCTTGCTGGATGAGAAAGATCGTGCAGGTGTAACCTTTACCCTTGAGGCTAAAGATGCTGAGAAGAATATCAACGGTAATAAAAAGTGGGAGGACATTAACTTTAGTGAAGGTACTCCGCTTACTGCTGCAAATACAATTTTAACTAAGATACAGTCTGATGTTAAAAATGCAGAAGCTGAAATTGTAAAGAAATTATTCGGCAACATGGATAAAGCGCTTGTAAATTTAGATCAGTTTGAAGCGGTTGCTGTAGCGCCAAGTTCATATGTGGTACAAGGTCAGCCGTATACCGCTCAGGTTTTCTTAACGGCTAGTGACTCTAGATCTAATCCGGAGATTTCGGTGGGTGGAAACGCTTTGTCTGTTAAAGAAGGTAAAGGAACTTATTCTGGTAGCACCGGCAGTGTTGGTGTTTTTAGATGGAAAGGGATCATCCGCGTTAGACAAACCGACGGACAGATTAAAGAATATCCTACTGCTGAACAAAGCTATCAGGTAGCTAAGCCTTCTGCAACGGTTTCACCGGATAAAATGAATGTTATTTATGCTGGTATACCTAATCCATTCTCTGTTTCTGCGGCTGGTTTTCCTTTAGAAAGCGTTCACGCTTCTATTTCAGGAGGATCTATTTCAGGAAGTAATGGTAAGTATACTGTTAATGTTGATGGTGGACAGGTTGGCAAAACTTTAAGCATTAATGTTTCTGCTACTAATGCAGGTAAAACATTAAATCTGGGTTCTCAGCAATTCAGAGTTAAAGGATTGCCTACACCAAGAGCATATGTAAAAGGAAAAGCCGGAGGTAATGTTCCTTTGGAATGGTTAGAAGGTGCCGGTGGAATAGAGACACAACTTGAAGATTTCGTTTTCGATGTTAAATTCAGGGTAATCAGATTTTCTGCTACCTTTATTAATCCAAAGGCTGATGCTGTGACCATTCAATGCAGTGGTGGTGGTTTTAACGGACAGATTAAAGGGGCTTTAAATTCTATTAAACCAAATGCAACTGTTATCTTTAAAGATATTGTTTGCGAAGGGCCAGATGGAAGACAAAAAGTTTTAGACGGAATTACATTTGTAGCAAAATAAAATATTATGAAAAATGTCTTAGGTATTGTTGCATTATTGTTGTTAAGTATTGGTGCATTTGCACAGGTTCCTGCAGCTCCGGCTAAGGTGGATTCGCTTAAGAAAACTAAGATTAAAACACCTCCAAAGGATGGCTTTGCGGTACGAAAGGACATCGATAGTAATGTGATGGTTCCATATGCTGATGTAAGGGAAGAGGATGTTTATTATGCCAAAAGAATTTGGCGTGAAATTGATTTAAGAGACACCATTAACTCCGTTCTTAAAGCTGAAGATGCTAAATTAATTGATATTTTACTGGAAGCGATTGGTAATGAAGAGTTAACTGTATATTCTAATAAAGATACTACCGCCGGGAAAATTCTTGATGATAATGATTCGTTTCGAATTGCTTTGACTGCCCAGGAGGCTTTGCAAAGTGCAAGAGGGGTAAGTGAAGGCGTAGCTGATTCTGCAACAGGTAAAATTGCTGAACCTTCTTTAAGAAGATTAAGATCAGATGAGTTTTTAAAATACAGAATAAAGGAAGATTGGATTCTGGATTCTAAGCGTTCTATTTTTGAACCAAGAATAGTTGGTATTGCGCCAATGAAAGAGGTTGAAGGACATTGGCAACCTGTATTTTGGGTTTATTATGATGATGCGCGTGAACTGTTAAGTAAAAAACGCCTTAACAATCCGGGTAATGATGCTTCTACTTTAACTTTTGATGACTTTTTTATTAGAAGATTGTTCTCGAGTTATGTTGTTAAAGAAACCAACCCGGGAAATAAAAATATTACGGATATGTTAGGACTTACTGATCCTAAAGATCCTAGAAAGCTTTATGAGTCTGAACGGATAAAGAAATCAATCTCTGATTTTGAACAGAGTCTTTGGGAGTATTAGAACAGATTTTGTTTTAACTTTTTCATCATCTCGACTTTAGGAGAGATCTCTTGAACTATTCAAACAAGAGATCTCTCCTAAAGTCGAGATGACGTGTTTATATACTTTTGCGTAAAGTTTATATCCTATTGTTTAAAGTGACTGAGCAGGGTTTGTACCTGTTTTTTGTTTAACACCTCCGCAAGCGCTGCTTCTGATGCCTCTTTTATTTTCTTTACCGACTTGAAATGTCTTAACAACTTATCGGCAGTTGTTTTGCCTATACCATCTATTTGTTCCAGTTCGGTTTTTAATGTTCCCTGATCTCGTTTTTTTCTATGAAAGGTGATACCGAACCTGTGCGCTTCATCTCTTAGTTGTTGAATCACTTTTAGGGTCTCAGATTTTTTATCAAGATAAAGTGGGTAAGAGTCGCCGGGATAATACAATTCTTCTAAACGTTTGGCAATTCCAATTACGGTAACTTTTTTGTCTATACCCAGTTTTTTTAAGCTTGTTAATGCTGATGATAGCTGGCCTTTACCGCCATCAATGATAATAAGTTGAGGCAATGTTCCTTCTTCTTCTAACATGCGCTTATATCGTCTGTAAACAGCCTCCTCCATTGTTGCAAAATCATTAGGCCCTTCAACTGTTTTTACGTTGAAATGCCTGTAGTCTTTTTTTGATGGCTTGGCATCTTTAAAAACTACAATTGCAGATACCGGATACTGGCCCTGAAAATTGGAGTTATCAAAACACTCTATATGTTTTGGTAATTGAGTTAGCCTTAAATCCTTTCGCATTTGCGTAAGGATGCGGTCGGTTCTTAAATCAGGATTGAGTTTTTCGTACTGGTTTAACTTCTCTTTTTTGAAAAACAATACGTTCTTTTGAGAGAGCTCAAGTAGCTTTTTCTTTTCACCCAGTTTAGGTACAGTGAACTTTAGATTGGTATCGAGAAGCACGATATCAAAAGGAACAATGATCTCCTTAGAGGTACTGTGGAATTTTGTTCTAAATTCTGTAATAGCGATGGTCAGTAATTCTTCATCAGTTTCATCTAATCGTTTCTTGATTTCGATGGTTTGAGTCTGAATAATACTGCCGTTCATTACCTTCAGGTAATTTACGAAAGCATAACGCTCATCGGAAGCAATACTTACTACATCTATATTGGTAATTGCACTGTTTACTACGGTAGACTTACTTTGGTATTTTTCTAACACCTGCAACTTTAGCTGGTATTGATGGGCGTATTCGAAATTTAGCTGTTCAACAGAATTTTTAATTACCTGCTTAACATCCCGTATTACATTTCCTATTTTTCCGTTAAGGATATCTTTAATTTCTTCTATACTATTGTCGTAATCGTGATGAGTTTGATAAGCCTGACAAGGGCCTTTGCAATTACCAATCTGATACTCCAGGCACACTTTAAATTTGCCATCGTTAATGTTCTTATCTGTAAGCGGGAGGTTGCAGGTACGAAGCGGGTATGTTTCTTTAATTAGGTCTAGTATGGTATGCATCATGCCAACAGAGGCATAGGGGCCAAAATAGGTAGATCCATCTTTAACCATTTTTCTGGTCCAGAATACACGTGGGAAGGCTTCCTTTTTGATGATGATCCATGGGTATGTTTTATCATCCTTAAGCATGATATTATACCTTGGCTGGTGCTTTTTTATGAGGCTGTTTTCGAGCAGCCATGCATCAATTTCAGTATCAACAATGGTAAAGGATATTTTTCTGATTTTGGAAACAAGTACCCTTGTCTTACCATTCATCTGATTATCCTTATTGAAATAGGAACCAACTCTATTCCTTAGGTCTTTTGCCTTACCAATGTAAATTAGAATGCCCTCGGTATCCCAAAACTGATATACGCCCGGTTTATGAGGAATATCACTAACAGCCTTTTTATAATCAAAAGCACTCATTGAAACTAAGGTAGGTTAAGTTGGTTAAAAACCCAATTTCTCATCAAGTTCAGTTTTTTGCTCCTGCTGCTGATACTGGTTACAATCAAAAGTGATGGAAACACCGCTTTTAGGAGGTTCGAAATCTGCTTTAGAGATATTTAATTTAGGATTTGCATAAACACGTTTCATGAAACCGGCAAAAATAGGTAGTGCTGTTGTAGCTCCATCACCTTGTGCGGTACTGGTAAAGTGAAATGCACGGTCTTCACAACCGGTCCATACGCCTGCAACCAATTGCGGACTAATTCCCATAAACCATCCGTCTGAATTGTTTTGTGTTGTTCCTGTTTTACCTCCAATTGGAGTTTTAATGCCAAACCTGCCAGCTAACCTCCAACCAGTTCCGTTGGTAACTACGCCCCTAAGCATGCGTGTCATCACGTAGGCTACTTCTTCGTTCATTGCGGGAACTGGGATTGGTTTTTCACTGTGCAAGACAACGCCATTTTTATCTTCTATTCTTAGAATATAGGTAGGTTTTGTCCAAATTCCTTTATTTGCAAAAACGCTGTATGCACCAACCATATCGTAAACAGAAGCGTCAAATGAACCCAGTGATATGGATGGGTATGCAGGTACTTCTGATGTAATACCCATCTTTTTAGCTAAGGTAGCTACAGCCGTTGGACCCACTTGTTTCATCAGGTAAGCAGCAATATAGTTTTGCGAAAGCGCAAGTCCTTTTTGCAAAGTCAGGTAGCCGGGAACAGTACCGCCGGAACGTGGAGTCCACGGCGGACTACCTGGAACTTCTATAGTAACCGGTTCGTTAAGTACTGAAAAGCACGGAGAATAACCGTTTTCAATTGCTACGGCATAGGTAAATGGTTTAGCTGTTGAACCCACCTGCCTTGTACCCATTTTAACCTGATCATATTTAAAGTGCTCGTAATTAATGCCACCAACCCAGGCCTTAACATATCCTGTTTGCGGATCCATCGCCATCATTGCATTTCTTAAAAGCATTTTGTAATACTTTACCGAATCGATAGGCTTCATTAAGGTATCTATATTTCCTTTCCAGGTAAAGATGGTTAAACGGGTAGGAGTATTAAAGTCTTCTTTAATTTCGGCTTCTGACTTACCTTCAAGCTGTAAAGCTCTATATCTATCAGATCTTTTAACGCCCTGTTCTATCTGGGCCTCTTTGCCTTTAAACGGGTTTCGTCCTTTCCAGCTATTGATAAACGACTGTTGAAGGGTTTTCATGTATTCCTTTTGCGCGTCTTCAGCTGCAACCTGCATGTCGTAATTTAAGGTTGTAATTATCTTTAACCCATCCCTGTCAAGATCATACGGAGTTCCATCTGGTTTTGTTATAGAACGCTCTTCAAATATTCTTCTGATGTCATTCTTTAAAACAGCTCTAAAATAAGGTGCAATTCCGTCGTTAACAGTTGCTGCGCTAAAGTGTAAACCGAGTGGTTTTTGTTGCTCAGCATCAAATTGTTGCTGGGTAAGCAGGTTTTCTTTTAGCATTAACCCCATAATTGTATTTCTTCTGGCTAAAGACCGCTCAGGGTTACGGGTAGGTGAGTATCTGGTAATCCCTTTAAGAATACCGACAAGAGTTGCTGCCTGTGAAACGCTTAATTTATCTGGGGTAGTGTTGAAATAAACTCTGGCGGCCGATTTGATACCATATGCCTGGTTGCCAAATTCTACCGTGTTAAGGTACATGACTATAATTTCTTCTTTGGTATAGTTACGCTCTAGTTTTACTGCAATAACCCATTCCTGAAACTTCTGTAAAATACGCTTGGCAAAGTTTTTTTGTCTTCCTTCTTCAGAAAACAGGTTTAAAGCAAGCTGTTGGGTAATGGTACTACCCCCTTGTTTTTTGCCTATAAGGGCATAAAAAAATATAGTAAATGTACGTTTGAAATCGATACCTGAATGCTCTCTGAATCGGATATCCTCGGTTGCAATTAATGCATTAATTACGTTTTCTGAGATTTCGGGGTAGGTAACATTTGAACGGTTTTGTACAAAGTAGGTGCCTAGAACCCTGCCATCATCAGTTACAATTTCTGATGCCTGGTTACTTTTAGGGTGTTCAATATCTCTGAATGATGGGAGCTCTCCAAATAATCCAAATCCAATGCAAATGATAAACAGGGAAAAGAGAATTATTCCCCCGATTAATAATTTCCATAATGTAAAGTTATACTTTCTGATGTCTTCCTGCGAAAGTGCTTTCCTCATTTTTAATAGTTGTTTTTATAAAATTCTATGTACTTATCCAGTAAAGCTTTACTGGTAAGTTTATCGAAATTCTCTTTGCTGATGATGAAACTTGTGTAGATATTAACGGGAACTTTCATGATTTGTTTTAGCTGTGGAGTGATTCCGGATGCATAGGTTTTTGCCTCGTCAAAATTACTAAAGTTCCCCACATAAATGAGTTGATCATTGTCAAATTCTTTTAATTGGTGTTTTAACCCGCTGCCGGCATAGTTACCGCGGTTAAACTGACCAATGCCAAAACGTGAAGAGCTTAGTGTTAGTGAGGCATCGGCTACATCTACAACATAATAGTATACTGTTGATAATGTTGTGCTAAAGGGACCGTCGACCTTTACTGCGGGAGCTTTAGGTACATCTGGAGTTGCCTGTTGAGGTACTGCAACCTTAACTGGTTCCGTGGCTTTTTCCGTTTGATCTGGTTTTTGAGAGGCAGTTGGCTCCTGTACTTTGGCAACCGTTGGCATCTGCTTGACAGGGCCGAAAAAAGGAGGCTCATTAGGATCGAAATCTATCAGTGCAGTATCTCTTTTCTGAAAATCGGACAGGTGATCATTGATATAGGCTGCATTGCCTTTAACAAGAGGGGTGATCAGCTTGTCGTCTGGGAACTGTTCAGTTATGCTACTAAAAGCGGTTAATAGGGCATCTACTTTGTCTGTTCTTCCAATTGCAATTGCTTTTAAATAGGCAAACTGTGGTGCAAAAAAGCCACTCGTATTACTTTTCGAGATTTCATTTACACGATTGATTACGCTATTGAAATCTTTCTTTAAGTACTGCTCAAATATATCGTTGTATTGTTTGGTTACTGCTGTTTCGAGTTCTGATTGCTTTAAAGAGAATGAAGGATCTATAATGATTTTTGCATAAATAGATGAAGGGAAGTCTTTTAAAACCTTGTTTTTGAAATCTGCAGACTTTGGTTCGTCAACACCTTTGTTAACTAAAAATAAGCTATAATAAGTTGCAGCCAGGTGATTGTTTGAAGGGAATCGGTTTAATAACAGCTGATAAACTTCTGCTGCTTCCTTAGGGCTATTT
Organism: uncultured Pedobacter sp.; assembly: GCF_946479715.1. The sequence goes on from NZ_CAMLHF010000037.1 coordinate 9,526, forward strand.
AGTTCCTGTAAATAGAAACTGGCTATTTCGTAATAAGCATCAATGATCTTTTGATTGGACTTAGCCAGAAGTTCTGGTGTAACAGGCAATGAATCGGTGTATTGTTTTACCAGAGTTTGAGGGTCTTTAACAACAGGAGCTGCTTCATCAGTGCTGGTGGATGTATTAATATTATTGGCGATTTCCTGTGAGGTTTCTTGAGCTGATGTTCTAATGCTTTGGCGCCAGTTGTTCTCTAACTTTCTATTTCCCCACTTTCTTTTAAAGTCTGAAAACCCAATGCTTACTGCAGCTGGATTGCTAAAATAAAAAGAGCTCTGTAGCTGGGCATTGTTGTTACGACCATAGTTTGGTTGGTAAGCCGTTGTTGAAGCTGAATTGCCGTTTGCAGATGGTTGTGTTGTCACTACAGGAGTTGCAAGCTGCTGTATTTTTGCCACCCTGTCAGCCTCTGGTAATTTTGCAATGCTTTGCAGGGTATCTTCGATACTTATAATTTGATATCTGTTGGTTAAATATTGTAGGTTTTGGTTTTTTTTGAGAATAAGCTCATACCCAGGGTAGTTTTTAGGAAGGGTATTAACCGTGCTGTCATAATAAGACTTGGCTTTTAGGTAATCTTTAAAAACTTTGAAGTTTAAATCGGCGATCCTTAAATAGCTAAGGCCCTTTTGATATTGGTTTGTGGTGCTTTTTTGAATAGATAACTGATAGTATTTTAGTGCTTCTGTGTATTCTTCATCTGCAGCATGACTCTCAGCGATTTGAAAATATACCTGATCATTGTAATCCAGGTTCTTGTCGTCTTTTAGGAGCGCAAGCAATTGATCCTGTTTATTCGCTTTCTGCGGGCCTCCCTGAAGTGTTCTTAGCTTAATTTGATTAAGATTAGCATTGAAATACATTTCGAAAGGGGCATTGCTTTTTACTACTTTTCTATAGTTTATTAATGCATCAGGGTAGTTCTTTTGTCGTTCATAAAGCTGCGCAAGTATGTAGGTCCAACGTATTCTGTTATCTGTTCCTGTACCAGCTTTAATTGCATCTTTTAAATAGGAAATAGCAGCAGCATTGTTATCAAGATAAATGCACATTTGAGCCAGTGTAGCAAATGGTTCGGCAAGGTTGCTTTTCTTCTTAATATCTGGAAGAATAGATTCCAGGGTGTCCAATACTTTATTGGCCTCACTGATTCTTTTTAGCTGCATAAGGCTGCGTGCTTTCCAATTGAGTGCTTCCAGTTGGCTATTTACATTGCTTTTATAAGTTTTAGCAGTATAATCAAAATATTCTGTAGCGTTAAAATAGTTGCCATTAAAAAAGTTGGCTTTCCCTAATAATATATATGCCTCGTCAATATAGTTGCTGTAGCTTTTTTCGAGGATGATGGTTTGGGCTTTTTTAATAATATCATCCATTGGTTTTAGGTTCAGAGAAGTGCTTACCTCATTGTTGTCGGTTTCAGGACCTAGATAAACCGGAAGTATCTGGTCGTAATTATCAACATATGTTTCTGTAATTTCCTGCTGATGATTTATTAAGAGAACTTTAGCGTTATAGATATAATTATAGCGAGCAGTTAAGTTCTGCATACCTCTGCTCGAAGCGGTGTCTTTTTGAGAGCTGCAGGAATATATTATGCAGAGGCATAAGCTAAATAATATTATCTTTAAATTGTAGATCGCGTAATTTTTCAAAAAATGTAGATTAAGTTGATGCTTAATAAAAACAAAATATATACAAAAGTATTTTATTCATCAATAACTTCTTAACAAAACCCATTTTATTTAAACATATCAGTTTATGGTAGATCCTGAGGAAAAGAAAAAAGGCTTAAACACATTTGCTAAATACTCTTCAATTAGTTTTCAAATGCTTGTTACGATAGGAGTTTTTGCATTTATAGGCTATAAAATTGATGAATACAGAGGAAGTAAAACGCGTATTATTACTGCAGTATTTAGTTTAATAGGGGTTGGAGCTGCTATGTATCAGGTTGTAAAACAGTTGAATAAAAACTAAAGTCTATTATTTTAAGCCAAGGTAAATACCTACTTTTGTAAAAAATATAGATTTTGAGCCTAGCACGTTTTACCGTTTCCTATTTACTTTATTGTGTTGTTTTGGCTGGTATAGCCTACCTTTTGCCAATCGTTTTTCCCGATACCCGGATTTTGACCAGTAAGTTCTGGCTGGTATATTTCTTCTTTGCCATTATAACCTACATCGCTTATTTCTGTGCTGATTTGGGCCTTAAACGTAATCCTGAAGTTGGAATAATGGCCATTATGGGCTCTATTGCAGTGAAAATGTTTTTTTCTTTGGCTTTTGTGCTGATTTACAGCCTAAATGCTAAGGAAAAGGGGCTGATTTTTGTGCTGAATTTTTTTTCTTTATATTTATTGTTCAGCTTCTTTGAAATATACTCTTTGTTACGTAACTTGCGCCACCAAAATAAATAGTAAAAATCTGCGACTAAATGGATTGTAGCCACGTTTTTGAGTTTAAAGTGAAAAGGTTAATTGTTGTTTTTACGCTTTTTTTAGCGTTTCTGTCGGTTTCGTCTGGAGTTTTTGCTCAAGCGGATACTGCAGTTGTTTCTGCTGATACTGCCGTAACTGCGGCTCATGTTGAAGGTGCTCATGGCGCCGAGCATGGTGAGAAGAAATTTGAACCAACCAAGGTAATTATGGAACACATTGCGGATTCGCATATGTGGCATCTTTGGGGTCACCTTTCAGTTCCTCTTCCTGTAATATTATACACTCCAGCTGGTGTAGAATTTTTCTCTTCTGGTCACTTTCATCATGGTGAGCATGATTATACCGGATCGAAAAACACTTATCGTTTGGTTGAAGACAAGATTAAAATTGTTGGAGCCGATGGTCAGGTGGATGAAACAGCTTCATCTAAAATTCTTGATTTTTCTATCACCAAGAATGTTGCTGCAATGTTTGTTGCAATAGCAGTTATTCTGATCATATTTATATCAGTTGCCGGTGCATATAAAAAACGTGTTGGTAAAGCACCTAAAGGTTTGCAGTCGTTTGTTGAGCCAATCATTATTTTCGTAAGAGATGATATTGCTAAACCGAATATCGGACATAAGCATGCTAAGTTTATGCCTTACTTGTTAACTGTGTTTTTCTTTATCTGGATTAATAACGTTTTAGGCTTAATTCCTATTTTCCCGGGAGGTGCTAACGTAACTGGTAACATCTCATTAACATTTGTTCTTTCATTGTTTACCATGATTATTGTGAATATCAATGGTAACAAATATTACTGGAAGCACATCTTTTTACCTAATGTACCTTTCTGGTTATGGCCACTTATGGTTGTAGTTGAGGTTGTAGGTGTGATTTCTAAGCCTTTTGCATTAATGGTGCGTTTGTTTGCTAACATTACTGCGGGTCACATTATCGTATTGAGTTTGATCTCATTGATATTTATTTTTAAAACATTGGCTATTGCGCCGGTATCTGTTGCTTTCGTATTGTTTATGGATGTGTTGGAATTACTGGTGGCATTTTTACAAGCCTTTATATTTACATTACTTACTGCCTTGTTTATTGGTATGGCAGTAGAAGAGCATCATTAATTAGAAACTATTTTTTACAAATTATATAAATTAAATTAGTTATGGTAGGTTCAATCGCGGCGATAGGTGCCGGTTTAGCAGTAATTGGTGCCGGTATCGGTATCGGTCAGGTAGGTGGAAAAGCAATGGAAGGTATTGCTCGTCAGCCAGAAGCTGCATCAAAAATTCAGACTGCAATGATTATTGCTGCTGCCCTTATTGAGGGTGCTGCTTTATTCGGTGTGGTAGTTGCATTATTAGGCTTAGGTGTTTAATAACTCAAACTGAAAAAGTTTAGGCAGGTATTTAACGATTGGTTATTTACCTGCCTTAATAAAGTAGAATAAGTTTAAAGTATTATATAAAATGGAATTAGTAACCCCTACCATAGGATTAGTTTTTTGGACAGCAGTCGCATTTGTTTGCTTATTAATATTGCTTAAGAAATTTGCATGGAAACCCATTCTTGCTGCTATTCATGAACGTGAGCAATCAATTGATGAAGCTTTAAATAAGGCTGAACTTGCGAAACATGAGATGGCTCGTTTAACTGCTCAGAACGAGGAGTTGATGAAAGAAGCCCGTGCTGAGCGCGATCATATCTTAAAAGAGGCTAAAGCCCTAAAAGATAGTATTGTTCATGAAGCTAAAACGCAAGCTCATAACGAAGGCGCTAAGTTAATTGAGAAGGCTAAAATTGAAATTGAAAATCAAAAGAAAGCTGCTTTAGCAGAACTTAAGAGTCAGGTTTCAACTTTATCTTTAGAGATTGCTGAGCGTGTATTACGTAGCCAGCTTGAAGATAAAGGAAAACAGCAGGATTTAGTTGCTAATCTTTTAAAAGATGTTGAATTAAACTAATTGATAGTTTGTTTAGCTAGATATACCAAAGAAAATGTCAGAAAATAAAGCAGCATCGAGATACGCCAAATCATTAATAGATCTTTCTACAGAGCAAAATGCTTTAGAAGAAATCAAAAATGATATGGTTCTTTTAGAACGAGTAATTAATGATAATTCTGAATTAGAAGCTATCCTTAAAAACCCTATAGTTCCTTTAGATAAAAAAGCCGGAATTTTAGAAAATATATTTGGCTCTAAGGTTCATCAGGTTACAAAAGTCTTTATGAAATTGGTTGTAAGCAAAGGTCGTTCTGCGATTTTGTTTGGTACAGCAAAAGCTTTTATTGCTCAATACAACTTTATTAAAGGTATAGTTACTGCAGATGTTACATCGGCAATTGAACTTACACCTGCAAGCAGAGCTGAAATTGTAGCTATTGTTAAAAAAGAAGTAGGCGCTAATGAAGTTGTTGTTAAAGAAAAAGTTAATAGCAAACTAATTGGTGGCTTTATTTTAAAAGTTGGAGATAAACAATTTGATGCAAGTATTTCAAGTGGTTTAAATAAACTTAAAAAGGAATTTGCTCAGGGAATTGTTTAATTCCTGAGATAATATAATAAGAGATAACATATACTGAATTTACAAAAGAAATAATATAAAATTATGGTAGAGGTAAGACCAGACGAAGTATCGGCAATTATCAGGCAACAATTGGCGGGCTTCAAATCAGAAGCAGAACTTGAAGAAGTTGGCACCGTATTGCAGGTGGGTGATGGTATTGCCCGTGTTTATGGTTTAACTAAAGTTCAATCGGGCGAGTTAGTTGAATTTGAAACCGGCTTGCAAGGTATTGTTTTGAACCTTGAAGAAGATAATGTTGGTGTGGTTCTATTGGGCCCTTCAGACAAAATCAAAGAAGGTGATACTATTAAACGTACTAAGAAAATTGCCTCTATTAAAGTTGGTGAAGGTATGCTAGGACGTGTTGTTAATACGCTTGGTGAGCCAATCGACGGTAAGGGACCTATTTTAGGGGAAACTTACGAAATGCCGATTGAGCGTAAAGCACCTGGTGTGATTTATCGTCAGCCGGTAACTGAGCCTTTACAAACTGGTATTAAAGCTATCGATGGGATGATTCCTATTGGTCGTGGTCAGCGTGAGCTTGTTATTGGCGATCGTCAGATCGGTAAAACAGCTGTATGTATTGATACCATTATCAACCAAAGAGAATTTTATGAAGCAGGTAACCCTGTATTCTGTATATATGTAGCTTGCGGTCAAAAAGCAAGTACTGTAGCAAACGTTGTACGTACTCTTGAAGAGAACGGTGCAATGCCATATACAGTAGTTGTTGCTGCTTCTGCTGCTGAACCTGCTCCATTGCAGTTCTATGCTCCTTTCTCAGGTGCAGCGATAGGTGAGTTTTTCCGTGATACTGGAAGACCGGCTTTAATTGTTTATGATGATTTATCTAAACAAGCTGTTGCATACCGTGAGGTGTCATTGTTGTTACGTCGTCCACCAGGTCGTGAGGCTTATCCAGGTGACGTGTTCTATCTTCACAGTCGTTTATTAGAGCGTGCTGCTAAGATCAACTCGAATGACGAGATTGCACAAGCAATGAACGATTTACCGGAATCATTAAAAGGTATCGTTAAAGGTGGTGGTTCATTAACTGCATTACCTATTATCGAAACTCAAGCCGGTGACGTTTCGGCATATATCCCTACCAACGTAATTTCAATTACTGACGGTCAGATCTTCTTAGAAAGTAACTTGTTCAACTCTGGTGTTCGTCCGGCAATTAACGTAGGTATCTCGGTATCACGTGTGGGTGGTAACGCGCAGATCAAATCGATGAAGAAAGTTGCAGGTACGTTAAAATTAGATCAGGCTCAATACCGTGAGTTAGAGGCGTTCTCTAAATTCGGTTCAGATCTTGATGCCGCTACTAAGTCAGTTCTTGATAAAGGTTCACGTAACGTAGAGATTTTGAAACAAGGTCAGTTCTCTCCAATGACTGTTGAGAAACAAGTTGCTATTATTTACATCGGTACTAAAAACTTAATGCGTTCAGTTCCTGTAAATAAAGTAAGAGAGTTTGAAGCGGAATATTTACAACAATTAGAGTTGCGTCATCCAGAAACTTTAAAAGCTTTAAAAGCTGGTAAATTAGATGATTCAATCACTGGAGTATTAGAAACTGTGGCTAAAGAGCTTTCAAGTAAATACTAATAAAGCTGAACTGAAGATAAAGAAGAATGGCTAATTTAAAAGAAGTAAGAATTCGAATAGCATCGGTACAATCTACTCAGCAGATTACCAAAGCCATGAAAATGGTTTCGGCTGCTAAGTTGAAGCGTGCAACTAATGCTATCATACAGTTACGTCCTTATGCTACCAAGCTAAAAGAGATCTTAGGAAATCTTTCTGCTAATTTAGAGGGATCATCATCACCTTTTATACAAGAGCGTGAGCCTAACAAGGTTTTGATCATTGTGGTTTCTTCTAACCGTGGTTTAGCTGGCGCGTTTAATATGAACGTAATTAAAACTACTAATAATTTAATTGCCGAGAAGTATAGCGAACAGTTAAAAAATGGTAATGTAAGTATAGTAGCAATAGGTAAGAAAGCTCAGGATTTCTTCGAAAAACGTAGCTACAACGTAATTGGAAACAATAACGAGGTATATGCTGATCTTACTTTTGAAAATGTAACCAAGATCACTGATACTATCATGAAAGGCTTTGCCAAAGGCGATTATGATAGAGTTGAATTGGTATATAACAGATTTAAAAATGCTGCTGTTCAAATTTTAACAACAGAACAATTAATTCCATTAACTAGTGGGCAGGATGCGGCAGAAGAGAAATCTACTAACGTGGACTATATTTTAGAGCCTTCTCAGGAGGAAATAGTTGAGCAGTTAATACCTAAGTCAATTAAGATTCAATTGTTCAAAGCTATATTGGATTCTCATGCTTCTGAGCATGGTGCCCGTATGACATCAATGGATAAAGCAACTGAAAATGCGGGTGACTTGTTGAAAGCCTTAAAACTTTCTTACAACCAGGCTCGTCAGGCTGCAATTACCACAGAGCTTACAGAGATTGTAAGTGGTGCAGCTGCTTTGAACGGATAAAATTGATTGATTAAAAAGATCAGCGTAATATGCTGTATTAGTTTAAAAAATATTATTTTTGCGCAGTAAATAAAAACAGTAAAATGGAACAGACACCAAAACACAATACAGAAAGCATGAAAAGAGCTAATGAGATCTCAATTTATAAGTTGATGACCGTTGGGATTTTAGTTGGTATTTTGGGCGTATTTTTACGCTTTGCTGGTGACTCTACCACATTGTCTATTATCTCATGGGCAATACTTTTAATTGGTGCTATCATCGCTTGTAAAGGCGTATTCAAAATATTAGACGCATAAGAATATAAAATTATTCTTTTTAAGAACGTCCTCATTAGCAAAAGCTGGTGAGGACGTTTTTTTTGTAACGTTTATATGATTTATAGCAAAGTTGATCTTATTTGGCGAAATTTTTAGGTTACCTAATTTAATATTTGGTATTAAGGAAAAAACCTAATCATTAATACTATGAAAAAATATTTAATCTATTGTGTATTCGCAATAGCCATGTTTTCGTGCAACAGTAATAAAGATTCAAAATTAGAAAATTCAGATGCCACAAGTACAAATCTGGAGACAACAGATTCACTGTTAAGTGAAAAGATCATCAAGACTGCAGATATGCGTTTCAGGGTTAAGGATGTCCAGAATACGAAAGAAAAATTAAGCTTGGCAGTAAAAGCAGAGGGAGGAACCATTGCAGAGTTCACCGTTCAAAGTAATATTCAACAAACAGAAAAGGTAAAGTATTCTACAGACTCGTTACTGGAGCTCACTTCTTATCGAACAGAAGGACTTATAATAGCGAAAGTTCCTTCAGATAAGCTAGATGAGTTTACCAACAAAGTGGCAAAGCTGGCTGTTTTTATAGATCAGCAGTCGCTTAAAATGGATGATCAAAGCATTGTTTATCTGAGCAATAAACTAAAGAATCAAAATAGGGTTGAGGCTGTAGAACAACTTAATAAACATGCCAATAAGAAAAGTAATAATGTAGAAACCTCGCTATCTCTTAAAGATGATTATGTAGATAAAAAGATAGAAAACCTGATGATCAATAGCAAAGTTCAGTACAGTACAATTACCCTTAATTTTTATCAGGACAATACTGTTAAAAGTATTCTTGTTGGAAATGATGATTTATATAGCTATCGTCCAAACTTCTTTACACGATTGGGATTGAGCTTTCAAAACGGATGGTATATCTTTAAAGAATTTATACTTGTTGCAATGAATTTATGGGTTTGGATACTAATTGGTACAGCAGCATACTTCAGCTTTAAATATTATCGCAAAAGAAAAATAGCTAATGCAAATCAGGTTACTGCTTAAGTCGTTTTTTATTGTCTTTGGCAAATGCCTCCCAGCCGGAGTAGGATTTACCTGCTCCGCTGGTGCTTACCCTCTGAAAAGAATGACAAACAGCCACGGCTAAACCATCGGTAGCATCCAGAAATTCGGGTGTTTCCTTAAAATTTAATAGACGCTGTAACATAGCAGCCACTTGCTCTTTACTTGTATTGCCGTTCCCTGTTATGGATTGTTTGATTTTTCTCGGCGCATATTCTGCAATGGGGATATTTCTGGATAGGGCCGCTGCCATTGCTACACCTTGTGCCCGACCTAATTTTAACATAACCTGAATGTTTTTCCCATAAAAAGGAGCTTCTAGGGCCAAAACATCAGGTTTAAACTCATCCAAAAGTAGAATGGTTTTTTCAAAAATGCGCTGTAATTTCAAAAAGTGATCATCCATATGATCCATCCTAACGATCCCCATGGTGATTAATTCAATTTTACTTCCTTTCTCCAGCACTACTCCATATCCCATTATTGAAGTTCCCGGGTCTATGCCCATGATCACCCTTTCCTTTTTTTCAGCCAACATAAAACAATATTAAGCATATTTGCAGATAGTAAATGCAAAAAAGTTGACATCGCGGTACAAAAAAATACTTTCTTACTTCATTAAAACAGCAATTGTTGTATTTGCCTTTTGGATCATTTACAACAAACTGTCAAATAATGAGAATTTAAACACATTTAAAAATCTATTAAAGCAAATTCCTCAATCCGAAATCATCCTGGTGATGACTGCGGTTATTGTTCTTATGCTTTTGAACTGGGGGCTGGAAGCGCTAAAGTGGAGAAGGTTAGTTTCAGGGATAGAGAAAATTAGCATTTGGAGATCTATTGAATCTGTATTCTGTGGATTAACCTGGGCAGTGTTTACTCCCAACAGAATCGGAGAATATGGTGGCCGGGTCTTCTTCCTGTCGCCTAAAAGAAGGATTGTAGGTGTAGTGGCCATGGCAGTGGGGAATATAGGCCAGATGGTACTTACCAATGTGTTTGGCGCAATAGCCCTATGTATTTTCATCTACAAGTTTGTAAATATAGATTACCGTTTGTTTTATGCCCTGGTAATCCTTTCAATAATGTTCTGCTTGTTTTTTATCATCTTCTATTTCAACATAAAATGGTTAAATGGAATTTTGGTGTCCATGCGTTTTACGCGTAAATACAAAAGATTCTATGGGATTCTTGCAAGATATCAGAAAAGGGAACTGCTAAATATATTGCTGTTTTGCTTGTCAAGATATGTTGTGTTTAGTACCCAATACTTTATCCTTTTCTATTGGCTAATACCTGAATTACATTATCTGGATATCATGATGATGGTGAGTATTTTGTTTTTCGTGCAGTCGACTTTACCTTCCCTTGATCTTTTTGATATAGGGGTTAGAAGCGTTACCGCATCTTACTTTTTTGGCTTTATAACAGATCAGAATATTGCGGTTATAGCGTGCACTGCTGGTATCTGGCTAATAAATATTATAATTCCTGCTATATTAGGCACTTATTTCGTTTTTAAACTTAATTTCTTTGGAAATATTCAGCGCAGTTAGTTACCTCTCCTCTTTCTTAACTATTTTATATGTAATAGTGGTTATTGCCTTTATTAAAGGGTGGCATAACCTGGTGTATTTTAAGTCTTCGGGAAGTGAAGGAAAAACAAGCGTGTCAATTCTGGTAGCTGCACGTAATGAAGAAATAAATATTTCAAAAACCATTGATGATCTGCTTGCACAAAGCTATAATAAGGGACTTACAGAAATTATCTTCATCGATGATCACTCTACAGATAATACCGCTGAAATTATAAGATCGTATGCAAGCCGCGGTGTAAAATTAATTTGCCTTAATGAGGATCAAGCTTTAAACTCCTATAAAAAAAAAGCGATACAGACTGCTATAGGACAGTCGACCGGTACGTTGATAATTACTACAGATGCTGATTGCAGAATGGGGCCTGATTGGTTAAAAACGGTAATCCAATTTTATGAGGCAGGGAATTATAAAATGATCTCCTCACCGGTCGCTTATTTTCAAGAGAAAAGTTTCTTTGAGCGGGCCCAATCGCTGGAGTTTCTTTATTTAATAGGTTTGGGTGCATCAACAATAGGAAATAAACAACCCTCTACCTGCAATGGCGCCAATTTGGCTTATGAGAAGGATGCTTTTTATGAGGTAGGCGGGTTTAAGGGGATTGATGATCTGGCCTCTGGTGATGATGAATTGCTTTTGCATAAAATAGCAGCTCGCTTCGATAATAATGTTGGGTTTTTAAAGAATAGGGAGGCCATTGTTTATACCCATGCGAAACCTACCCTAAAAGAGTTTATTCAACAGAGGAAGCGCTGGGCTTCAAAAAGTACCAGGTATAAAAATAAATCGATCATTGTTCTGGGTGTTTGCATATGGTTGTTCAACCTTAGTGTGCTTATGAATCTGGGTATCGGCTTGTTTATAGGGTTCTATTTTAAATTGGCAATATTTCAAATACTAACAAAAATATTAGTTGAATTCCTATTTTTATATGATGTGACTGGTTTTGCAAAAAGGCGAAAATTATTGCTTCTGCTACCTGTATTAAACATATTGCATATGATTTACATTGTTTATATTGGTATCGCCGGCAACTCCGGGAAATACAACTGGAAAGGGAGAATGGTAAAATAGTGGAAGCACACAATAGCCCTTCAAGAAAAGTCTGGAAACGGTTTAGGAAAAATAAACTAGCCTTTGGAGGGTTATTATTTATTATCGCGCTGATCATTATGGGCATTCTTGGTTATGCAATCACTCCTGATCAAACCCCGAATGCGAATACCATGCATCTTCAGCTTACAAATAAGAAACCGGGCAGAACCTTTGACTTTTTAATTGTTAGTAAAAATAAGAACATTAGGAAAGTTAATTTCTTTGAGAAGATGCTTTACGGACAGGAGGCGGATTTTAAGAGCATACCTATTACTTCTTATCGTGAAAGCCAGGGCAAAGTTTATGCAAGAGAATATATTGGCGATGACGAACAAGCAGAGGAAACCAGTTATCTTTTAGTTAAGGGGAATAATCGCTATACACAGACTTTTTGGCTGGGGACAGATGTTTATGGTCGAGATCTGTTAAGTAGATTGATCCTTGGCATTCGAGTGTCATTGTCGGTAGGATTAATGGCTGTACTTATTTCGCTTTTTATTGGAGTTAGTTTAGGTGCCTTGGCGGGTTATTTTGGAGGTAAAACTGATGCAGCAATTAGCTGGTTTATGAACGTGATCTGGTCATTACCATCGTTATTACTGGTCATTGCAATTTCCTTTGCACTGGGTAAAGGATTCTGGCAAATATTTATAGCAGTAGGACTATCTACCTGGGTTGATGTGGCCCGTTTGGTACGCGGACAAGTGATGGCATTAAAGGAGGTTGAATTTGTAGAAGCATCAAAGGCACTTGGATACTCAACTCCAAGAATCATCATAAAGCATATCTTGCCTAATATTGCCGGTCCGATACTTGTTGTTGCTTCTGCAAATTTTGCCTCAGCAATACTTTTAGAAACAGGATTGAGCTTTTTAGGCTTTGGGGCACAACCGCCGATGGCTAGCTGGGGAGGCATGATAAAGGAGCATTATGGATACATTATTATGGATGCTGCCTATCTGGCTATTTTACCTGGACTTGCAATTATGCTTACGGTATATGCGTTTAATTTATTAGCTATTGGATTGAGAGATGCATTTGATGTGAAGTCACAAAATATCTCAGTGTAGCCACAATTATTAAATTTACTAACTTTGTTGTAATATGCTACTGAACTGTTACCAGAATGAATTACTAGAAGCCGGATGTGATGAAGCAGGGAGAGGTTGTTTGGCAGGACCAGTATTTGCTGCTGCTGTAATTTTACCTCCTGATTTTATTGCCGGAGAGTTAACTGATTCTAAAAAGCTTACTCATAAACAGCGTTGTAATTTAAGAGTGATTATTGAAAGGGAGGCAATTGCCTGGGCTGTAGCAGAAGTTGATCACCTGGAAATAGATAAGATTAACATCCTCAATGCCTCGTTTCTAGCAATGCACAGAGCGGTAGAAAAGCTCGCCGTAAGGCCAGAATACCTAAGCATAGATGGAAACCGTTTTAAAGCATATCCAAATATTCCTCATACCTGCATTGTAAAAGGAGATGGTAAATATTTAAATATTGCAGCAGCATCTATTCTTGCTAAAACCCATAGAGATGAATTTATGGAAAATATTTCGATCCAATATCCTCATTATCAGTGGCATCAAAATAAGGGGTATCCAACAATAGTACATCGGATGGCTGCTTTAGAGCATGGGTTGTCGCCATTTCACCGTAAAACTTTCACAATTAGTAATCCGCAACTGGCGCTATTTTCCGAAAACGAAGGATAATTAGTATTTTCACGTGATTTGAAAATATTAATTCTGACAAATAGGGTTCCCTTTCCGCCAAATAGCGGATATCCCATAGTAGTTTACAACACTATTAAGGGGTTACTACAACTTGGCCTGGAAATAACCTTATTTAGCATTAACACTAATAAGCACAGAGTTGATGTGGATGATATTTACGACCCTGTTTTTGATAGCATAAAATTCCATTCCTTTAGCTTGGATACTGAGGTTAATGTTTGGGGTGCATTGTTTAATGTTTTCTCTAATCAGTCTTATAATGTTTCAAGATATTTTGACGATGAGGCAGCTAAACTGCTTGAAGATATTTTAAGAGAAAATGAATTTGATATTATTCAATTCGAAGGGTTGTTTGTCGTGCCTTATCTGGATATTGTTAAAGCGAATAGTAAGGCTAAGGTAGTTTATAGAGCGCATAATATAGAGTTTGATGTTTGGGAACGTATTGCCAGAACGGAAAAGTTTACGCCAAGACGGATGTATTTACAATTTCTTGCCCGCCGTTTAAAGGTTTATGAAACCGAACAGATGAACAGATTTCATCAGGTTTTTGCTATAAGTGAACAAGACAGGCAAAGTATTCTTCGGTTTGGTTGTGAAACGGCTCTTGAAGTTTTTCCAGTAGCGCTAGATTTTAAAAAGTATGTTACAGACCCCTCTAAAACCAGCTTTCCTACATTGTTTCATTTAGGGGCTATGGATTGGCGACCAAATAAAGAGGGATTAGAATGGTTTCTTGATGAAATATGGCCGGATATAGAAAAACTGAGTAGTGAGCTGCGTTTTTATATCGCTGGGAAAAATATGCCCAGAGAGTTTTTTGAGTATGACTCTGAAAACCTGGTAGTAGAAGGTGAAATTTTTGACGCGATAGAATTTATAAATTCTAAAGCGATTATGATAGTTCCGCTGCTGTCTGGCAGTGGGATGCGGGTAAAGATTATCGAAGGTATGGCCATGAGTAAATGTATCATTGCAACAAGCATGGCTGCTGAAGGAATCAAGTGCGAACACGGTAAAGATATTCTTATAGCCAATACTGCCGACGAGTTTTACAGGTCTATACTGCAATGCATCACCAACCCTAAAAAATGGCGTGAAATAGGCGAAAATGCAAGAAAAACGGTAGAGCGTGATCATGACTTTTTTTCCATCTCTAAAAGGATGTTGAATATCTACCAAAAGTTAGTAAGTGCTTAAATTTTATATACCTTTGCCCACGTTTTTACAGATATAGAATATGAAGAATACCGCATTAACAGATAAACACATCTCTTTAGGGGCTAAAATGGTGCCATTTGCAGGTTACAATATGCCAGTTCAATACGAAGGCATAAATGCAGAACATGCTGTGGTGAGAAACGGTGTTGGCGTTTTTGACGTTAGCCATATGGGTGAATTTATTTTAAAGGGCGAGAATGCGTTAGACTTAATTCAACGTGTTACCAGCAATGATGCTTCAAAACTTTATGATGGAAAAGTACAATACTCTTGCCTTCCAAATGAAGACGGAGGTATTGTTGATGATTTATTGGTTTATCGTATAGATGAAAAAACCTATATGCTGGTTGTTAATGCATCTAACATAGATAAGGATTGGAACTGGATTCAGAAATTCAATGATAAAGGTGTAGAAATGCATAATATTTCTGATAGAACATCTTTGCTTGCCATACAAGGACCTAAAGCGGCGGAAGCATTGCAAGGTTTAACTGACGTTGATCTTGCTTCCATGGAGTATTACAACTTCGTAAAAGGTACATTTGCAGGTGTTGATAATGTTGTGATCTCTGCAACGGGTTATACAGGTGCTGGTGGTTTTGAGATCTATTTTGATAACGAATACGCTGATAAAATCTGGGATGCTATTTTTGAAGCAGGCAAACCTTTCAATATGAAACCTATTGGTCTGGGTGCCCGTGATACTTTACGTTTAGAAATGGGTTTCTGTTTATATGGAAATGATATTGATGACGCTACCTCTCCAATTGAAGCAGGATTAGGATGGATCACTAAATTCACTAAGAAATTTACCAACTCAGATGCTTTATTAGCTCAAAAAGAAGCAGGTATTGCACGTAAGCTTGTTGGATTTGAAATGATTGACAGGGGGATACCTCGTCATGATTATGAAATAGTTGATGCAGAAGGGAATGTAATTGGTAAAGTTACTTCGGGTACTCAATCTCCATCTTTACAGAAGGCAATAGGAATGGGATACATTTCAAAAGGCATGGATAAAGAAGGAACCGAGATTTTTATCAATATCCGTAATAATAAAATTAAAGCCAAAGTAGTTAAATTCCCTTTTTATAAATAAAAGCCATATCCTGTCGATGCAAAAGAGTATAGAAGTTTGTTTAACGCCCGCATTATTAGATCTGTATGCTATTGAAGATAGCATTGTTGTAGTCATTGACGTACTCAGAGCTACTTCTTCCATCGTATATGGAATAGATAACGGCGCAACTGCAATTATACCGGTAGCAAACGTTGAAGATTGTCTTAACTATTCTGATAAAGGATTTTTACTGGCGGCCGAGCGTGACGGACAAGTAGTAGAAGGATATGACTTCGGAAATTCACCTTTCTCTTATACAACTGAAAAGGTTGGTGGCAGAACTGTAGTACTTACAACTACTAATGGAACAAAAGCCCTTCATATGGCAAGAAAAAGAGCGCATCAGGTGGTGATGGGCTCTTTTTTAAATTTACAGGCCTTATGCAACTGGCTTAAAATTCAGGATAAAAGTGTTTTATTACTTTGTGCAGGATGGAAAGATAAATTCAATCTGGAAGATACACTGTTTGCAGGAGCTGTTGTTGCCGAATTGCGCAAGGAGTTTACTCATTTTGATGATTCTTCTGTAGCTGCAGAAGATCTATATAACTTGGCTAAAGATGATCTTAGGAGTTATCTTCATAAATCTTCTCACAGCCACAGACTGGCTGAATTAAATATAGAAGAAGATGTAAGATTCTGCTTGCAGTTAAATCTTTGCCAGGCTATTCCAGTTATGAATGGTGATGCTTTAGTTTCTCTAAAAGCTACTCCAGTTCTTTAATCGGAACCTTTAGCAGATTCTTCAGGCTTTCATTGCTTTTAATGGTTTTCAATGTTTCTTCATAGGCAAGCCAATAGATAGTTTCGGCTTTTTTCATATCAAAAGTACTGATCTCACCCATTCCTTTTGGTTCAATTAGCACGTTACAGAAGGCCGCCTTTTCTTCCATATCTTTATTTACAGACATCAGCCCCGCTCTCGCCATTAAAGCTGTAATCTTGGTGATTTTGTCAACGGGTTTTAAGTGGTTGCATGACGATCCGATAATGAAATCGCAGTTGTTTAATAAAGGTTCAACTGGAAAGTTATTTAAAATACCACCATCAACATACATCTCATCATCTATCATAATCGGCTTGAATATTCCGGGAATGCAGCTAGATGCTTGTATGGTTCTGATCAGGGGGCCTTTGTCAAAGTATACCAGTTCTCCTTTGCTGAAATTAGTTGTAGCAATGGTAAGTGGAATTTTTAGGCTTTCAATTCTATCATCAGGAAAGTATTCTTTAAATAAGCTTGATGTGTTTTCAATATTGATTAAGCCCAGTGAGCCTACTGCAGGTCGAAGGAACTTTAAGAGTTTGGTCTTTATAAAAATATTTAAAGCATCTTCAGGGTCGATGCCTGAAGCAAATAATGCTCCTGCAATTGAACCTGCACTGGTTCCGCTAATGTGACTAAACTTAATACCGGCATTTCCAAAAGCCTTTAAAACACCCAGGTGTGCAATTCCTCTGATTCCGCCACCAGATAATACGATTCCTATTTTAGTCATTTAGCATTATTTAGGTTTGTACTTTGATGAATTTAATATTTTTTGAGCATCCTGTTCAGCCATCAATTGTTGTAAGGTAACATCTTTATTTTCCTGCATGTACTTTCTTACAATCTGCCATCCGCTCCAGATACCTAGTTTAGGAGCAGACTCGTTTTTCTCTCCAAGCCCGGGGGTAAAGGGGCCTTCGCTCAAAAGCACCTGTATCTTCTGGTAATCGGTTTCAAATAATAGGTTGTTCTGAAGATAATAAGCCCAAATGTCACTTTCAAAAGTTTTACACCAGTCTAAATGTTTTTGAGTGTATCCTATTTTAACAGAATCCGGAACTTTCTCATCAAGCACCTTGTCCATAAAGTACAAAATTTTTCCGTTATGAATCATCTTTGAAAGTAAGGTTCTGTCTTCGTCCCGTTCATGAAACAGTTCTTCTCTTGCGTAAGTTTCAGTGATTCGCGGAACAATGTATTCAGGAGTAAAACGTCGGGAAAGGTAAGTTGGTACACTCTGCACTATAGCTTTGTAAAATTTGCTGTTTTTCCCCATAAACATATCCAGGCCAATGCCCATGTAATTATCGCCAATTGGTGTCTGTACCGCAAACCCAGAAACAAAAGATATGAACTGAGGAACTTTTGCTTTAGGATAATAGAAAAGGATGTATTTAAAAGTTTGAGATAAATCCTTTTCTATTGGTGTAATGTCTTTAAAAACACTATCCACCTCTTTGTTTAAGTCTGAGTATGCAGAGTCCTGGTATAGGGTGGTTAAAATTTCCTGATTTGTATAGTCAAAATTACCAACCATCCTATGCACATAGTCATCGTAAAAGGCACCGTATTTCTTTGTCAGGAGCGCATTGGTCTCACTAAGACTTTTAGATTTTCCGGCATATAAATCCTTGTCGAACCGGGCAATTTTTACATCTAAATGTAGTGCGCTAACATCAGGTTTAGTACTTTGGGTACATGAAACCAGTAGTGACGAAAAAAAAGCAGACACAAATAGAAAAAATAGATAGCTTTGGTGGAATTTTACGTTATATATCATTGTAAACAAATATAAAGTAAGTTTATTCAAGCTTCATAGGCATTAAAGGAAAATATATTTATATGAAACACACATTTATCGCGATATTATTATTGTTTGTAACAGGAAGCGTTTTTGCACAAGATTCTTCATCTCCATATTACGGTTTCAGACTCGGATTAACCGCTCATCCAACAATAGGTTGGGTAAAACCACAAGTGGGTAAAAGTAATGGAGTTGCTCTTGGATTTTCCTATGGTTTAATGGGTGATTTTAATTTTGCGGAGAACTATAGTTTTGCAACAGGCCTTACCATCACTACAATTAATGGTAAAAGCACGCAGATAATTACTGAAGAAACTACTCCTCCAACTCAAATACCATATGAACTTAAGTATAAGCTTCAATATATCGAAGTGCCACTTACAGTTAAACTAAAAACTGTTAAAATCAACGATATCCGCTGGTATGGCCAATTTGGTTTATCAAACGATTTTAATATCGGAGCCAAACAAGATGCTGATGCCGCAGGAAAGTCAAGTTCCCGGGATGAAAACATTTCAAAAACTATTAAACTATATCGTGCAGGCTTAATATTAGGTGCAGGAGCAGAATTTGACCTAAGCGGAAATGCAAGTATTGCAGCAGGACTAACATATAACAATGGCTTTACTGACATTACCACCGATAAAAATAATAATATCCGTAATCATTACCTTGGTATTAATTTTGGCGTTTTCTTCTAATAAAACTACTTACTTAGCAGCACTTTCTACAATAACAATCACATGAATATAGCACTGGCGCAACTCAACTATCACATTGGTAATTTTGAATACAACACAAAAAAAATAATCAACAACATCCAATTGGCAAAAGATAAAGGAGCCGACCTGGTTGTATTCGCTGAGCTGGCTATTTGTGGTTATCCACCACGTGATTTTTTGGAATTTGATGAATTTATTGGCCTGTGTGAAACTGCGGCACAAGAAATCTCAACTCATTGTAAAGGTATTGCCTGTATTGTAGGTTTACCTGTTAGAAACGAAGTGCTTGCAGGAAAAGATTTATACAATGCGGCATATTTTATAGAGGAAGGAAAGGTAAAAGCTGTTGCAAAAAAAGCATTGCTTCCAAATTACGATGTATTTGATGAATACCGTTATTTTGAACCCGCTACTCAATTCGAATGCATTACGTTTAAGGGGCGTAAAATAGCTTTAACCATTTGCGAAGACTTATGGAACATCAACAACAATCCATTGTATGTTTCCAATCCGATGGATGAATTGATTAAGCAAAGTCCTGATCTGATGATCAATATCGCGGCGTCACCATTTTCATATTGCCACGATGATGAGAGGGTAGTGGTTCTGGCAGATAATGCTAAAAAATATAAACTTCCTTTATTGTATGTAAATCAAGTAGGTGCACAAACTGAAATCGTATTTGATGGTGGTTCCCTTGCATTTGATAAGGAAGGTAATCTTCTGGATGAAATGGCTTATTTTAAAGAAGAGTTAAAAATCTATGAAGTTGAAGGTGATGTAATTAAAGGATATTCGCCCAAAACACATAGAACTATTACAGACATAGAGCAGATTTACGAAGCTTTAGTCTTGGGCATTAAAGATTACTTTGTAAAGTCGGGCTTTAAAAAAGCAGTATTGGGCCTTTCGGGAGGTATAGATTCAGCTATTGTATGCGCTTTGGCATGTCGGGCTTTAGGATCTGAAAATGTAATGGCAGTGTTAATGCCTTCAAAATACTCGTCTGACCATTCTATTCAGGATGCACTCGACCTTGTTAAAAATATTGGTTGTCAGCATGAGATCATTCCAATTAAAGAGGCGGCTAATGCATTTGACAGTATGATGGCGTCTGCTTTTAAAGGATTACCGTTTAATCTTACAGAAGAAAACATTCAGGCAAGATGCAGAGGGATCATTGTGATGGCTATGTCTAATAAGTTTGGCTACATCCTACTAAACACATCAAACAAAAGTGAATGTGCTGTAGGGTATGGAACACTATATGGTGATATGTGCGGTGCAATTGGCGTAATTGGAGATGTATACAAAACCCAGGTATACCAGCTGGCTAATTATATTAATAAAGACGGGGTGGTGATACCGGAAAATTCCATTGTTAAACCACCGTCGGCGGAACTTAGACCAGGTCAGAAAGATTCAGACTCATTACCTGATTACGATATCCTTGATAAGATACTGTTTCAATATATAGAACTTAAGCAAAGTTCATCTGCAATCATTGCACAAGGTTATGATGATGCGCTGGTAAGAAGGATCATTAAAATGGTAAATACGGCAGAGTTTAAACGTTATCAAACGCCGCCGATATTAAGGGTTTCTCCAAAAGCATTTGGTATGGGTCGCAGAATGCCCATAGTTGGAAAGTACCTTTCTTAGTTACTTTCTAACCCACTTTCTATAAGGAATAATTAGTGCAAGCAAGCAAGCCAATACAGATAGGATTTTAGGAATAAAATCGCCATTTCTTACATAAAAAGTAAGGTCATCATTTAAATTGATGTCTGCTTTAATAGCTGTTCTGGTCCACCATTTGGTTTGCTGTATAATGTCGCCTTTCTGATTAATGAAGCAAGAAATACCAGTATTAGCAGATCTTACTACATACCTGCGGGTTTCTATAGCTCTTAGCTTGGCATATAACAAGTGCTGGTCCTTTCCTGATGTATTTCCCCACCAGCCATCATTGGTTACTATAGCAATAAACTGTGCGCCATTCTTAACAGCTTCAGCTACCCAACCTCCCCAGATCGATTCATAACAAATTACAGGCACAGCACCGACTCCACCGTACGAATAAAATACTTGAGGGTCTTTTTGCCAGCCATAACCACCGACAGTGCCTCCAAAGCCTTCGAAAACAGGGGCCAATACGGATAGCGCTTCCGGGAAAGGCATTTTCTCTACCCCAGGTACCAATTTAGATTTATGGTAGAATTGCACATTAGCAGAGTTTTCTATCTGTAATGCCGCATTAAAAACATCTACATAGGTGCTGTTATCATATTGTCTGGCCGAAGGCGTTTGTTTGTCGTTGTAGAACTTAATACTCTCAATGCCACTAATAATACTGCCATTTTTGTATTTTTCAAGGAATTTCTGAGCATCCAGGAATTCGGAACTTGTACGAATTCTGTCCTCATCAGATTCAGTTGGAATTGCTGTTTCAGGCCATATAAAATATTCAGTACTTGGCTGAGCAACGGAGTCGGATAAATGAGTAAGGATTTTAAGCTGTTCACCTGCAGAAATACCACCAAACTTTTTATAAGGATCTATATTGGGTTGCACAGCTACTATGTTAACGGGAACCTCTTTTTCTTCGTACTCGGAGTATAAGGTTAGGGACAATGCAATCGGCGCTGCAATGATAACCACCCACAAGAGCGCAAATTTGAACCGGGCAAAACCAGTAGCAACTCCGGGTTTAAGCGCTTTAAAAGCCTCAAAAGCGACAATGTTACTTAGTAATATCCAAAATGAACCACCATAAACACCAGTGTACTCATACCATTGTGCCAGCTGATGCATTCCAGATAAGCCATTTCCTAAATTCATCCATGGAAAGGCAAGGTCCCAGCTCTGGTGCAAAAACTCCATTGCAATATAAAAGCATATTAACCCCAGATAGGCAACATACTTATTTACCAGCCTGCCCAACCTGTAATATAACCAGAAGGCAAAGGTCATAAGTAGTGCCCCTAAGCCAAAGGGAATGAGCGATACAAAAAACGATACTACAGGGCCATTTACGGCACTAATGGCATTGTATACCCAGTAAATAGATACTGTATTCCAAATCAGAAAAGTTAATCCTGCGGTTAGGAAAACACGCTTACCCTTTTTAGGGCCATCGCTTTGTATAATTCTTTCTAGGGCAATAAGTAATGGAACAAGGCCAACCAGTAGTAAGGGTGTAGTAAACTTAATAGGGGGCCATGCCAGCCACATTAAAGTCGCACTTAGTAAAGCAAGGAGAGCAGTGTTTTTGAATTAGATCGGAAGAGCACACGTCTGAACTCCAGTCACTACCACA
>NZ_CAMLHF010000038.1 GCF_946479715.1 uncultured Pedobacter sp.
ATGAGATGGGCTCATTTCTATCGTATGAACTATCAAATTGTTTTCCGTTTAATAGGGTTCCTTTATAATGGACAAGTACTGAGTCAGTAGCTTTGGGCATAATGCCTGTGCCTTTTGTAATTACCTGGTATTGTAATCCACTTGCAGTAACCTGAATACCTGGTTGTTTTTTGTTGTTTTCCAGAAATGCTGTTCCCTCTGCAATTGCAGGTCCGAATTTCTTTTTACTTAAGGTTACAAATAGATTATTGATGGCCGATTGTGACCCTTGTGTTGTTAATGCGAAAGGCTTATCGTTAAAAGCATCTTTCATACCCTGCATCATTAAGTCGTAATTGATAGCGTTTAAGCCATCTTTTTTCATGTTGCTGGCCATGGTTATTCCAAAAGAATAGCTTGCCGAGTCTAATGTAGATTTAAATACAGGTTTGGCGATTGGTTTTGGGGTGCTTTTAGCGGTGGTTGTTTTCTTTGCTGCCGCAGGCTTCTTGCTTGTCTGGGCAAGGGCTGCAACTGAGCATAATGGTAATAAAAGTGCGATTGCGATCTTCTTCATTTTAATAAATTTGTTCCGAAAGGTACAAACTTATGATAATTACCCTGCATGTTGTTAAAATTTTGAGCATACAGGGTAATTAGAAATTTTTCTAGAAACGCTCAGCAGCGGTAAAGAAGAAATCGCCTTCTATAGCAGCGTTTTCGTTTGAATCAGAACCGTGAACAGCATTTGCATCAATAGATTTTGCATATTTTCTGCGGATAGTACCTTCGGCTGCTTCTGCAGGGTTGGTAGCACCGATAAGTGTTCTGAAATCTTCAATTGCATTATCCTTTTCTAGAATAGCAGCAACGATAGGTCCAGAAGACATAAAGCTTACTAAATCTGCATAAAAAGGACGTTCTTTATGTACTTCATAAAATTTACCAGCAGTTTCAGGCGTTAATTGAGTGTATTTTAGTGCGATGATTTTAAAACCAGCTGTAGTTATATCATTAATAATTGCGCCGATATGCCCGTTTGCAACAGCATCAGGCTTGATCATGGTAAAAGTTCTGTTCGTTGTCATTTTTTTATTTCAAATTTTTTGCAAAATTACGTTTTATACTGTTAATATTAAAGTTTGAAATTTACATATACTTGTTGCTGTATAAAACTAGATAAATCGATTTCATCTCTATCTTATAAATAAATTGGATTATAGATGAAATATAATAGGTTCAATTAATCATTAAATATTAATTCGTTAGCTTTGCGACCGAAAATTATGTTATCCATTTCAGAAATAAAGTCGTTGCTGGCTACGCCGCAAAAAATAGTGATCACTACCCATCATAAACCTGATGGTGATGCAATGGGCTCTTCTTTGGGCTTATATGCTTATTTGATTCAATTGGGGCATCATGTTAAGGTGATTACACCTACTGATTATCCATACTTTTTGCATTGGCTTCCTAATAACTCTGATGTAATTATTTATACAGAACAGCCTGAACACTCGGCAGAATTAGTTGCCGAAGCCGCAATGATCTTTTGTCTAGATTTTAATAGCCTTATCAGAATTAATGAACTTGGAGAGTTAGTTAGAGCTTCAAGTGCTTATAAATTAATGATAGACCATCATCTGGAGCCTGAAGATTTTGACGATTACCGTCATTGGAGTATTAGTGCATGTGCTGCGGCTCAGTTGGTTTATGAGTTTATTGTAAATGAACTTGGAGATGGGGCAAGGATGAACAAAGACATTGCTACCTGTCTTTATACCGGCATAATGACGGATTCTGGTTCTTTCAGGTTCCCATCGGCAACATCAGAAGTATATCGCATGGCAGCTGATCTTATAGACCTTGGAGCGGAGCATTGGAAGATCCATCAGTTGGTGTACGATAATGCTACTGAAAACAGGTTAAGGTTTTTAGGCCATTGTATAAGTAACAAGTTGGAGATCCTACGAGAGTTTAATACCGCAATTATTTCTGTTACTAAAGAAGAATTAAACCAATATAATATAGCTACAGGAGATACAGAAGGGATAGTAAACTATGCCTTATCTATAAACGGGATCAGGCTTGCTGCATTTATTATTGAAAGAACTGATAAAGTTAAATTATCTTTGCGCTCCACCGGGGATTTTCCTGCTAATGAAATTTGCAAGAAATATTTTAATGGCGGTGGGCACAGGAATGCAGCGGGAGGATTTTCGGATAAGAATTTAGAAGATACAATAGCGCAATTTAAATCGGTATTGATAGAATATAAAACACAATTATTACAATAAATAAAAACCAAAAATAATTTATAACAACCACATGAAGAAAGGTATAGTAATTCTTTTCGCAGCAACACTAGGGTTAGCTGCTTGTAACAAC
The DNA here is from genome assembly GCF_946479715.1 of uncultured Pedobacter sp. Next base: position 2,368 of record NZ_CAMLHF010000038.1, read on the forward strand.
TACAAAAAAGGACCGGGAGGTTTGATGTATCAGATACACAAATCGGGAGGAAACGAAAAAATTAAGGAAGGTGATATTGTTAAGATAAACTTTATCCAAAAAACTGAAAAAGATTCGACAATTGTAAGCACGTTTGATTTAGGTCAGCCTCAAGTATTTCCTGTTGGAAAAAAAGCTTATGATGGCGATATGAACGATGTACTTTATTTATTTGGTGAAGGTGATAGCGCAACATTTAAGCTAAACCTTGATACTATGGCTAAGCACTCTGGTCAGCCAAAACCACCAGCAAATGCAAAAGATACCTACATGGTGTTTACTGTTAAAATAGAAAAAGTATTGAAAAAAGCTGCTGGTGAAGCAGATACAACTTTCCAAAAGAAAGCTCAGGAATTTTTCCAAAAAGATTATCAAGCTACCATCGCTAAATTGAAAGATTCAGAAGCTGGTAAAATCAAAAAGTTTGTTGCTGACAACAACCTTAAAACTCAAACTACTGCATCAGGTTTACAGTACGTGATTAACGCACAGGGTAGTGCTCAAAAACCAGTTGCGGGTGATACAATTATGTTAAACTACACTGGTAAATTGCTTAACAAAAAAGCAGACGGTAAAGACAATATTTTTGACACTTCAGTTGAATCTATTGCTAAAGCAGCTGGAAAATACAATGCTATGGCAAAATATGCTCCACGTCCGTTTACTATCGGTGCAGCAATCCCAGGATTTGATGAGGCTTATCAATTAATTGGTAAAGGCGGAAAAATCACTGTAATTATTCCTTCTGCATTAGGTTACGGAGAAGGTGGTCAGCCACAAGCTGGAATTACTCCTTTCTCTCCTCTTTGCTTTGACATTGAAATTGTAGATATTAAAAAACCAACAGCTCAGGCTGGTGCAACTATTGCTCCAATAACTCCTGCAGCTCCGGTGAAAAAATAATATTTTAGCTGTATATACAGCAAGATTAAAAGAGGGTGTGTCATTTTATGATACACCCTCTTTTTTTGTTATTATCAGCTTACTGTGGTTTTTTGTTAACTTTGCTCATGCTTTTAACGGATACCCACACACACCTGTATTACGAAACGGACGAGGAGAAACAAGCGTTGCTTATGCAGCGTTGCTTTGATAATAATATAGAGCGATTGTTTTTGCCCAATGTTGATATTGCTTCAATTGCTAGCATAGATGCTATGGTGAAGAAATACCCTAAAAATTGTTTTGCTATGGCGGGCCTGCATCCATGTGAGGTGAAGGAGGATTACGAATTGGTATTGGATGAAATTTGCCAAAGTATTGTGGATAGAGAAATCTATGCTATTGGTGAGATAGGGATTGATCTTTATTGGGATAAGGCCACTTTAGAAATTCAGAAAATTGCTTTTATAGAGCAGATTAAATGGGCTAAGGATCTTGATTTGCCTATTGTTATTCATTGCAGGGAAGCCTTTGATGAGGTTTTTGAAGTACTGGAACAAGAGAAGGACAAAAAACTAAGAGGAATTTTTCATTGCTTTACAGGTAATCTGGAGCAAGCTAAACATGCTATAGAACTTGGGTTTCATTTAGGCATTGGAGGTGTGGTTACTTATAAAAAATCGGGACTTGACGAGGTGCTAATGAACATACCGCTTGCTAATATTGTTTTAGAAACCGATTCTCCATATTTAGCGCCTGTTCCTTTTAGAGGGAAACCCAACGAAAGCAGTTATCTTATTCATGTTGCAGAGAAGTTAGCAGAGATCTATAATACAAGTGTAGAAGAGATCGCATCCGTAACAACAGCCAATTCCATCAGCGTTTTTAAAGTTTAACAATGACCAGAATACTTATTATATATACCGGTGGTACAATTGGGATGGTTAATGACCCTAAAACCGGAACGCTGATTCCTTTTGATTTTAAGCAAATTCAACAAAATGTTCCGGAGCTGAAACGGTTGAATTATGATCTTGATGTCTATTCTTTTGATCCTATACTAGATTCCTCTAACATGACACCAGAGATCTGGGCTGATATTGCTCAATTAATCTGTGATAAGTATAATGAGTTTGATGGTTTTGTGATTTTGCATGGATCAGATACGATGGCTTTTACAGCATCTGCCTTGAGTTTTATGCTCGAAAACCTTGGAAAGCCAGTAGTGCTTACAGGTTCTCAGCTTCCTATTGGAGAAATAAGGACGGATGCCAAGGAGAATTTAATTACTGCACTGGAAATAGCCGCTACCAAAGAAAATGGAAGGGCAATGATTCCAGAAGTGTGTATTTATTTTGATTATCAGTTGTTTAGAGGAAATAGGTCAATAAAATACAACGCCGAAAAATTTGAAGCTTTTCGGTCGCCTAATTATCCGATTCTGGCAGAAGCAGGGGTGACACTTTCTTTTTTCAAGAACTATATTTTACCCCAGCCGGAGAAACAGTTAAAGGTAAATTTGAAATTTAATCCAAATATTGGTGTTTTGAAATTGTACCCAGGAATTTCACCTCAGGCAGTTAAAGCAATAACCGATTCACCGGTAGATGCTATTATTTTGGAGACTTTTGGTTCAGGAAATACGACAACAGCCGAGTGGTTTATTGAATGCTTGCAAAAAGCAATTAATAAGGGTAAGGTGATCGTAGATATTACTCAATGTCAGCGTGGCTCAGTTGAGCTCGGCATGTATCAAACGAGCAAAAAGCTACAGCAGATGGGAGTGGTGAGTGGTTACGATATGACATTTGAAGCAACTACTACTAAATTAATGTACCTGATGGGGCAGGGTCTGGAGAAAAGTGAACTGGTACGTTTAATAGAAAAGCCTTTAAGGGGGGAATTAACTGTTTAAAGTAAATTTGCAGCGTAGTTTTTATGCTGAAAGATTATAATCTTAAATTTGTGTATGAATATTGAACAGATCTATACGGGTTGTTTGGCAGAGGCTGCTTACTATATTGAGAGTAATGGCGAGGCAGCTATAATTGACCCTTTGCGTGAAGTTGAGCCATATTTAAAGAAGGCCGAGAAAGATAGAGCAAAGATTAAGTATATTTTTGAAACACATTTTCATGCAGATTTTGTATCAGGGCATATAGATTTAGCCGAGAAATCTGGTGCTGATATTGTTTACGGCCCAACTGCTAAAACGTCTTTTAAATCGCATATTGCCAAAGATGGTGAGCAGTTTAGAGTTGGCGATTTAACGATTACTACATTACATACACCCGGACATACTCCGGAATCTACAACTTATTTGCTGACAGATAAGGAGGGTAAGGCTTATTGTATTTTTACAGGTGATACATTGTTTATTGGAGATGTAGGCAGGCCGGATCTGGCTCAGCAAGGTTCCTTAACTGTTGAGGATATGGCAGCTACGTTATATGATTCATTGCAGAATAAAATATTGACCTTACCTGATGATGTATTAGTTTATCCCGCACACGGTGCCGGTTCTGCTTGTGGCAAAAACATGAGTAAGGAGACTTTTGATACTTTGGGGCATCAAAAGGAGGTAAACTATGCACTTAAAGCGAAAACAAAAGCGCAATTTATAAAAGAAGTGACCGACGGTATTTTACCGCCACCCCAGTACTTTGCCAAGAATGCTGAGATGAATAAGCATGGTTACGAGAGTTTTGATGATGTTTATGAAAAGGGTTTTAATCCTTTAAACCCAGATGAATTTGAGGCTATGGTTAATCATGCAGGAGCTGTGATTCTAGATACGAGAGATCCACAGGTGTTTGCTAAGGGATTTATCCCTTCGTCGGTAAATATTGGCCTTAACGGGCAATTTGCTCCCTGGGTAGGTGCTTTAATTACAGATCTGAAACAAGCTTTATTGCTGATTGTTGAGGAAGGAAAAGAAGAAGAAGCCATTACACGCTTATCCCGTGTAGGTTATGATAATACTATTGGATACCTTAAAGGCGGGATTACCGCGTGGGAAGCAAGTGGTAAGGACATAGATACCATTACCTCTATTTCTGCTGAAGCATTTGAAGATATCGTAAATGAGAATCCTGATGTGAATGCCCTTGATGTAAGGAAACCTGGAGAATATGAGGCGGAGCATTTAGAAAATACGCTAGCTCGCCCTTTGGATTATATTAATGAATGGACAAAGGAAATTGATGCTAAGCAAACTTATTATATTCATTGTGCTGGCGGCTATCGTTCTATGATAGCGGCATCTATACTAAAAGCGAGAGGCGTTGAACATGTTGTTGATATTGCAGGGGGATATGGAGCCATTAAATCTACAGGGTTGAAACGTACAGATTTTGCCTGCCCATCTAAAGCTATGAAAGACTGAGGCTTTAGTTTGCTTTGATCTTTAAGGTATTTGTAATGAAGTTGTCAATAGCCTTCTGAACGCCTTCAATATCTTTAGATGTAATATGAGAGCCAAGAACATGACTGCCTCCATTAGGGATAGCTACCTTTGATTTTAAGCTCGCTGGCGTTCCTAATTCATCATACATTTTTAACATCGCGTCGACTTTTACGACAGGATCTTGTTCCTGTTCATTTTTATAATAGTATAAAAGTAACAGTGGTTGTTTAATCTTGTTAAAAGTTTCTTCGGTCATGCTTGATTCTACCAGCTCTTCGAGTTGTACCACAGATTCCAGACGATATTGGGTATACCAGTACTTTTTATATTCTTCAGACTTGCCTTCTACTATTTTTTCTTTCCCACCAATTACTAATCTCGACATTTCTAATCCCCATGGATTATTGGCAAGAAAAGCAAGCTTATCGTTAATTGCCACATTAGGCGAAATTAGAATAACGCTATAAATATCCGGGTAAGTGGCTGCAAGTTTTAATGCTAGCGTGCCACCAGTAGAGGTGCCAACAAGAATCACTTTTTTGCCTAATCTTTTTCCTATTTCAAGAGCCTGTTTGGCGCTTTCCCATAAACGATCGGCAGTTGCGTATTCCATTGCTGAAACTGTGTCTACACCATGGTCTGACAGTCGGGAGAGGTAAAGATTTGCTTTTATTTTTTTTGCAAGATTTATATGGACCGGATTGCCTTCTTCTTTTGAAGCAGAATAACCATGTAAATAAACTACTGCATACTCGGTTTGCTGCTTGACAGTGCTGTCTGCCCAAACAATTTCGGCTTCATTATTTGGTTTTATTTTATGCCGACTTTCAATACTTTTAACATAATCTTCGAGTTTATTGACTGGGGGAATTGCGGGGAGATTTGTTGAATAAAGTGGATGCTGAGGTTTTGGACCTAAGAGATAGATCACAATTGCAAGGGCTAACAGAGAGGATAGTACTATTAATGTTATTTTCACCTTAAACTTTTTACTAAAAGTACGGTTTTAAAGGAATTTAATTTATGTTTGCACACACATTTTTTACCTGAATGCCTGGAATAGATCAGATAAAATTACCAATAGCAAAAGATATTGATGTCTTCGAAGAAAAATTCAAAGACTCGATGCATAGCGATGCTCCATTATTAGACCGTATTACCCATTATATTGTAAAAAGAAAGGGTAAGCAAATCCGTCCGATGTTCGTTTTTTTTGCTGCAAAACTTTGTGGTGGTATTATTGAATCTACACATCGTGGGGCTGCATTGGTGGAGTTACTTCATACTGCCACACTTGTTCATGATGATGTAGTTGATAACGCTTATGAAAGAAGAGGGTTCTTTTCTATTAATGCACTATGGAAAAATAAGATAGCCGTTTTGGTGGGTGATTATTTGCTGGCCAAGGGTTTATTGCTATCCGTAAATAATGGTGAGTTCCGATTGCTGCAAATAGTTTCTGAGGCGGTAAAACAGATGAGCGAGGGTGAGTTGCTGCAGATTGAGAAGGTAAGGCGCATGGATATCAGTGAGGCGTTGTATTTTGACGTAATCAGACAGAAGACCGCATCATTAATTGCTTCATGTTGTGCTTGTGGAGCAGCCTCTGCAGGTGCCGATGATGAAACCATAGAAAAGATGAGGCTATTTGGGGAGAAGGTTGGGATAGCTTTTCAGATTAAGGACGATACTTTTGATTTTGGAACTGATGACGTTGGAAAGCCACTGGGAATAGACATCAAGGAGAAAAAGGTTACACTGCCTTTAATTTATGCCTTAAACAGGGCTGAAAAAGCTGAAAAAAAACGAATCGTTAGTCTTGTGAAAAACCATCAGGATGATCCTGTGAAAATTCAGGAGATCATCGATTTTGTAAATGCAAAAGACGGCGTGCATTATGCCAATCAGAAAATGATACAATATCAGCAGGAAGCTTTCGATATTCTGCATAGCTTTGAACCTGGTGAGGCACGGACCGGACTGGAACAGCTTGTGAGATATACTACCGAGCGTAAGAAATAATATTCGTTTTTTTCTGTTATGATATTATCATAAACTATAAATATCCTTTATGAGAATTTCTCTCTTTTTACTTGTTTTTTGTGCCTTTGTTAAAGTTCAGGCACAGGATGATTTTGGATCTGCTTTTGATAAAATTAATACGGAAGTTCAGAGTGGATCTAGGGCATATATAAATTTAAAAAATGCCACTGAATCAATAGGACATAGGTTAACAGGGTCCGCTAACGGTGCAAAGGCCGAAGAATATGCCTATAAATTGTTGAAATCTTATGGCTATGATGTGAAATTCCAAGGATTTGAAGTAGAAAGCTGGAGCCGCTTAACCAATGAAACTAAAGTTGGTGATTCGGAAGATAGCCTGATTACAATAACATCGGTAACACTCGCTCATTCTCCTGTAAAGGCAAATGTAAAGGCAGAGTTGGTTGATTTAGGTAATGGTCTTGAACAAGATTATAAACTGGATTCGGGAAATGTAAAGGGGAAAATAGCATTAGTATTTTTAGGAGTACTTCCTGGATCGCCTGAAGGTACACCATCGCTTCATCGTTCTGAGAAAACGGCTATTGCAATAAAGTACGGTGCTGCAGGAATAATCATTATTAATGGCGTAAAAGGAGGAGTATTGCTTACCGGTACAGCTTCTGTAACTGGAAAGCTAATTCCAATACCTGCCGTTTGCATTGGTTTCGAAAATGGAATGCGTATTAAGGAGAGGCTTAAGAATCAGAAGCAATTTGCAAGCGTAAATATGACTAATTTCTCTGGCGCAATTAAAGCCAGAAATGTAATAGCTACTTTGAAAGGTACAGATACATTGGGTGAGAAAATTGTAGTTGGTGGTCACCTTGATAGTTGGGATTTAGCTACAGGCGCAATTGACAATGGCATAGGTTCTTTCGCGGTGATAGACATGGCCAGGACATATAAAGCATTAAAATTAGAAAATAAAAGGACAATTGAGTTTGTGCTATTTATGGGAGAGGAACAAGGATTGCTGGGCTCTAAAGCCTACGTTGAGGCTGCAAGGCATTTAAATACACTTGATCAGATAAAATTTATGTTGAATTACGACATGACCAATAATCCGAAAGGATTTGCTACCAGCAGAGTTGAAATGAAGGATCTGTTTTCTTCATGGGGCAGTCAGATTACGAAGATTGATACAGGGTTTAAAAATCTATTTTATTCTGGGGCATGGCTGCATAGCGATCATCAGCCTTTTATGCTGCAGGGAATCCCTATAGGTGGAGGAACAGGTGGGGATTTACCTAATAATTCAGGACCTTTTTATCATTCGGATGGAGACGTTTTTAAACTAGTGGATGAGCAACAATTGAAAAATACAGTGCGTTTTAGTGCTATGCTAGTGTATGGTCTTGCTAATACCCCTGTATTACCTGTTAAAAGACAAACTGACGATGAACTAAAGGGGTTCTTGAAACAGAATAATCTGGAAGTTCCTCTTAAGATTGCTGGTGAATGGAGGTGGTAGCAAAATAGCGATTACGAATTTTTTACGAGAATAGCTTCAAGAGCATTAGCCGCATCATCACACTTATCGGTAGCCATTTCCAATGTTTGCAGTAACTCTTTCTGTTTAATGAGCTCTATTGGATTGGATTCGGTTTTAAAGAGACCTGCGACTGCAAGATTGCATAGCTGATCTGCTTTACTTTCACCTTTATATATCCTCAGACAAACATCTGATATAATAGTTTTATTCTTGAAACTCCTTAATTCTTTAAGGGCGCGATCAAGATCTTTGCACATTTCTGTAAGCAGGTTAGCGAGCTTGATCATTGTTTTATCAAGCTGAAGAATATTGAACATTTCTATACTGATGGCAGCGGCCCTGATATGATCTGCAATATCATAAAGCGCACTAATCAGGGTATGAATATCTTCCCTACTGAATGGTGTGATCATGCTTTTGCTTAAACCCAGAAAAACAGCATGCCTTATTTTATTCCCATTACGCTCCAGCTGTTCAATTTTTTTGATGTGCTTATTTCGCTGGTCAAGATCATTAGTGCTAAGCGCGAGCAAAAGTGTTTCGGAAATGCTGATCAGATTTTTACCTGATTGCTCAAATAAGGGCTGGAATTTTTTGTCGGGTGGGATAAAGAATTTGAAAACGCTGTTCATATGGATGATGTATATAGTAAATGTACATCAGCTATATTAACCTATTGTGAACTTTAAATTAGGTGTTTTAAATTATTGATATTTTAATTCCCATACTCTCAATTGATTTTATCGTATGCTCAGACACACCACTATCAGTAATGATATGATCTACTTCTTCGATGCCACATATTCTCCCGAAGCCACGTTTGCCAAATTTGGTTGAATCGGCAAGGACAATTATTTTTTGCGATGAATCTATCATTTGCCGGTTTAAGTGAGCTTCAAAAGCGTTTGTTGTTGTTAGGCCAAACTCCAGGTCAATTCCATCAACGCCTAAAAACAATTTGCTGCAAAATACATTTCCTAATACATTATCAGAATAGGGGCCTGTAACGGATGATGAGCTTTTCCTAAGTAATCCACCCAGCTGAATTACTTCTATGTTTGAATGATGAACAAGCTCAAGAGCAACATTTAATGCAGAGGTGATTACCGTTAACGAACCTTTAGGTTTAATGCATCTTGCCAATGCAAGAACGGTAGTGCCAGATGCTATAATGATAGAATCATTGTCTTCTATTAGTTCGGCAGCGCGTGTTCCGATTCTGATTTTTTCTGCAGATTGAAGATGCTCTTTTTCATTTACAGGTTTATCTACTGTATATGGATTGTTCAAGGTTGCCCCTCCATGGGTTCTAAAAAGAAGATTTTTATCTTCGAGTAGTTTCAAATCCTTCCGTATCGTAACAGATGAAACGTCGAGTTCTTTGCATAAACTTTGAACGTCTAGGGATCCGTTTACTTGAATCTTATTTAAAATATATTGGTGTCTTTCTGCAATGTTAATCATTAGAGCTAAAATATAAAGAGCTATTAATATAATGATATTTTTCAACTGTAAAGTTAGCGAAGCAATAAAAATAGTTGTCTTAATTTTTTAATGATTTTGTTTTTATTATAAAATAATTATGTTTAGTTTCGTTTTGTTGTTTTTATGTTTATAAACGAAAGTTTGTGAAATAATAACAGCTTAAATAGAAAATAAACGAAATGATTTTTAATAGAGCAGCATTTATTGAACGCATTGATCAGAAAAGTGATTGGGATGTTATCATTATAGGTGGGGGCGCGACGGGATTAGGGACTGCTTTGGATGCAGCGTCCAGAGGATATAGTACTTTGCTTTTGGAACAATCTGATTTTGCAAAGGGAACATCAAGTAGAAGTACGAAGTTGGTTCATGGCGGTGTGAGGTACTTGGCTCAAGGTGATATTGCATTAGTTTATGAGGCCCTGCATGAGCGTGGCCTACTTTTAAAGAATGCTGCTCATTTGGTGAAGGATCAGGATTTTATCATACCATGTTATTCATGGTTCTCTAAATATAAATATCTAATTGGATTAAAATTTTATGATTTACTTGCCGGCAAAAGTGGGTTTAAGAAATCATTATTTCTATCTGTTGACAAGGTTTTACAGGCAATTCCTGGTTTAAAACGCGACGGATTAATTGGTGGTATTAGTTATAGCGACGGTCAGTTTGATGACGCAAGGTTAGCTTTAAACCTGGCCCAGACTACCGCTGAGTACGGTGGTGTAACCCTCAATTACATGAAGGTGACTGGTTTGGTAAAAGAGGGGGAATTGGTTAATGGTGTTTCATTTACTGATCTTGAAAGCGGGAAAGCTTATTCTTTAAAAGCGAAAGCGGTTGTGAATGCCACCGGTGTTTTTGTTGATGAGATTTTAAAGATGGATATACCTTCTGGTATGCCGATAGTACGGCCAAGCCAAGGTGCACATGTGGTCCTCGACAAGTCGTTTCTGCAAGGTAATAGTGCTTTAATGATTCCAAAAACATCGGATGGGCGTGTTTTGTTTGCTGTTCCATGGCATGGAAAAGTGCTTGTTGGAACTACAGATACGCCATTGGATGAGCATAGTTTGGAGCCTAGACCATTGGACGGGGAGATCGACTTTATATTAAGTACAGCAGGTAAATACCTTACAAGGGTGCCATCTCGGTCTGATGTGTTGGCAACATTTGCCGGATTGCGTCCTTTAGCTGCTCCTGGGAAAAACACCAATAGTACTAAAGAAATATCCAGAAGCCATAAGCTTATAATCAGTAAGTCGGGGCTAATTACCATAACTGGGGGTAAATGGACTACTTATCGTAGAATGGCTATGGATGTGGTAAATAGGGCTATTGAGCTTGGTAAATTGCCCGCGGCCCGTTGTATCACTGAAGGCGTTAAGATTCATGGGTACATGCTTGGAGTTGATGAAGGCGCTTTAGGGATTTATGGCTCAGATGCCGAAGGGATAAGGAAGCTGATGATAGATGAGCCTGAGTTAAATGTTCCTATATATAAAGGATACAATTATCTAAAAGCAGAAGTGATCTGGATGGTAAGAAATGAGATGGCGCGCTCTATAGAGGATGTACTTTCTCGTAGAATGAGATTGTTGTTTCTTGATGCAAAAGGCGCGTTATTACTTGCCCCAGAGGTAGCTAGCTTAATGGCTGAAGAATTAGGAAGAGACACCCAATGGGTAGAAGCTCAGATTATGGATTTCAAAAATCTGGTGAAACAATATTTATTAAGTGATATTTAACTTCAATAGGTAACAGAATAGCTATAAAGATTAGCTTAATGAATACTTAACAAGGGCTTAATTGCTTTATTGATAGATTTGTTTCGCGATGAACCAAATTAAAAAAGACAAAATGAAGAATGCAATTTTTATGGGCTCCTTAGCCTTGTTGTGCTTGCTTGGATGCAGAACCATGAAAAATAACGGCCCTAACAAGATTTCCGAATTTCCTTCATTTAGCACCGAAGCCCATAGAGGCGGAAGGGGATTGATGCCTGAGAATACAATTGTTGCAATGCGTAATGCTATAGATATTGGGGTTACTACCTTAGAAATGGATACGCATATAACTAAAGATGGCGAGGTTGTGGTAACTCACGACGATTATTTAAGTCCTGGATTTATGTTAACACCTGAAGGTAAAGATATACCATCCACGGATTCAAAAAAATATGTTGTGTATCAAATGGATTATGATCTGTTAAAAACATTTGATTTAGGAACAAAACCACTTAAAGGATTTCCTGAACAAAAAAAGCTCAAATCTTATATTCCGCGCCTGGCCGATCTGATAGATTCTGTTCAACAATATTCGAAGGATAAAAAGCAGATGTTCTATAATATTGAAACTAAATGCAGTCCAGCGGGTGACAATGTATCGAACCCTGAACCCGAGAGATTCGTAAAACTATTGATGGATGTAATAGAAAACAAGGGAATCTCTCCTTATGTAGTTATTCAGTCTTTTGATAAGAGAACCCTGCAGGTTCTACATCAAAAATATCCAAAAATAAAAACCTCCTATCTAATTGCCAATACAAAAACCTTTGAAGAAAACATTGCAGATCTTGGATTTAATCCTTTTATTCTGAGCCCAGAGTATAAATTAGTAGATAAAAATCTTGTACAGAAATGTCATGATGCAAACGTCAAAATCATTCCATGGACAGCCAACACTAAAGAAGACATTAGCAAGCTAAAACTTTTAAATGTTGATGGCATCATTTCTGACTACCCAAATTTACTCTAATGATAGATGGTGGGTAGTGGTTATTTAACATTACGCTAACATTACATCTTTAATTTTGTTGAAAAATGAAGAATTAGGGATGTATCTAGAACTTACAGATGAAGGATTGACAGATCTTTTGAAAAAAAATGATCCGTTAGCCCTTGAAACCCTTTTTAATCGGTATTATAAACCATTATGTCAGTTTTGTGCTGTTTATACAAAGGATTATGAAGCAGCAGAAGAGATTATTGCCGATTTGTTCATTAAAATTTGGGATGGAAGAGGTGATAGCTCTATCCTGAACGTTAAAAATTACCTTTTTATTTCAGCAAGAAATCTCTCCATAAATTACAATCAGAAGAAAAAGGATCCGGTTGATTCCATCGAAGACATATCCTTTCAAAATGACCTTTTTGAGGATACTCATACCCCGTTTCGTATACTGTCTGGCGCGGAGTCAGTAAGTAGGATATTACGTTTGATTGATACTTTACCAGAAAGACAAAGGGAGATCCTGTTGATGAGTCGCATTGATCAGATTGATAAAAAGAAAATTTCAGAGGTACTGGGTATTTCCATAAGAACAGTTGAAACTACTCTATATCAATCAATAAAAGAATTAAGAAGAATGTTAAAGGATTCTACTAACCTTACTTCTAACGGTTAATCATTTATTAACATAAGTTTAATACACTTCGCTACGTAACCATGTGCTCAAAATCTGTCTTTTATTGTAGAGACAGATATAATGGAAGACAATAGCTATCAGTTAATAATTGCATATTTTGAAAAGACGATCAGTGATGAGGAGTTAACTGAATTGCATGAGTGGCTTGAACTGCATCCCAATAATCAGGAGCAATTCAGGGAAACCATGCAGATACTGGAGGCGTCAAAATCCTACTTTAAAAAAGCCGATAACATAGAACCAGTTAGCTGGCAACGTATTAATGCGCATATTCAAAAGGAGGCTAAAGGTAATATTGGCTCAAAAATACATTGGTTAGCTTATGCCGCATCGATACTAATTATTGGATCCCTGTCTTTATGGTGGTATAAACAGGCTTCTTATAAAGAAAGTATGGTGGTAGAGTACGCTGAGATCATCAATCCTGAAGGTCAACAGTCTAAGATACTTTTGCCAGATAGCTCTGTGATTTATCTTGCAGGGGGCAGTAAAATAAGATACAGAAAGAATTTTAGCGGCAACAAGCGATCCGTTTCGTTGGATGGTGAAGCATTCTTTGATGTAAAGCACCATAAAAAGCCTTTTGTTATACAAAGCGGCGAAATTGCAACGGTGGTGTTAGGGACTTCTTTTAATATCAGGGCATTTGCCTCAGATCATAAAGTAGTTGTAACGGTAAATACTGGAAAAGTAGGTGTGATGAATACCATTGGAGGAAAAAACCATTTAATTAAATACCTGACCCCGAATGAGCAAATTGAAATTAATACAATAACCGGACTTTATGCTTTTGATGATGCAAATGCTGGGGATGTAAGTGCATGGATCAAAAATCATTTTGTTTTTTACGATGCGCCAATACATGAAGTTATGGCATCACTGGAACATCGCTACGGTGTTAAGATTGAGTTTATTGATCCCGGGATTGGAAATAGCAGGATAACTGTAAAGTTTAAAAACATGCCTTTGAATAATGTTATGGACGAGTTAATGGTATTGTCTGGCCTAACTTATACTAAAAAAAATGGGAACATTTATATATACCGTTCTAATCAAAAAGGAGGAAAAGCTATGAATTAGATCTACCTGAAGTATAGTTAAGATAGCCCGGAATTGCTGATAACAATTCCAGGCATTCAAGTCAAAATTTAAACTCAAGAATAAATAAGTATAAACAAAGTAAATATATGAAAAAGTTATGGTTGTTGACCATACTGGTGCTTTTACAATTATCGTTCAGCATATTTAAAGCCCAGGCACAAACAAATATAGATAAGATTATCTCCTTCGAAGCTCAAGGAATTACACTAAAGGATGCTTTCTTGCAAGTAGAGAAATTAAGCGGACTGTCTATAAATTATAGCAATACGCAATTAAATGACCAGCGTATTGTGAGGATCAATAAAGCCAGTCGTTCTGTTAAGGAAACTTTAAACGTGCTTTTAAATGGTACATCCTTTACTTTCAAGCAATCTAATGTCAACAATATCCTTATTGTCCCTAAGCCTCCAACTAATGGAAAGCTAGTAGGTAAGGTAGTTGACGAATTAGGTGCTGTACTTCCGGGGGCTATTATACGAATAATAGGTACTGGAGTAGCTGGACAGACGACAGATGATGGTAAATATGCCTTAAACGTTGTTCCTGGTATTTATTCAGTTGAAATTAGCTTTATTTCTTACGAAAAATTTGTGGCACAGAATGTTGCAGTTAAGGCTAATGCGCCTGTTATATTGAATGCAACATTAAAGCCATCTTCAAATGATTTGTCGGAAGTTGTAGTTACGGCTTTAGGAATCAAAAGAGAAGAGAAATCTTTAGGTTATGCAGTTACCAAGATTGACAGTAATCAATTGACAGATGCTGTTTCCTCCAATTGGAGTGATGCTTTGTCGGGTAAGGTTGCCGGATTAAATTTGGTGAGGTCAAACGGAGGCCCTGCGGGCTCCAATAAGATTATTCTTCGTGGTGAAAATAACCTTACCGGAGATAATGAGGCCCTAATTGTACTTGATGGGGTAGTAATTAATAATAGTGGGGGCAGACGAACAGCAAATGCATCTGATGCTGTTTACGGGACTGGAAGTGATAATATGCCTGCCGATTACGGAAGTAGCGTAAATGACATTAACCCCGAAGACATAGAGAGCGTAACGGTGTTAAAAGGTCCGGGTGCAGCGGCCTTGTATGGTCAGCGAGGTGCAAATGGTGCCATTATTATTACAACAAAATCTGGAAACAGTAAGAAAAAAAGACTAGGAATTAAATTTACGTCTAACGGTTCAGTAGAATCGCCAAATCGCTGGCCTGATCTGCAATACGAATATGGACAGGGACTTGATGGTGCGGCTCATTATTCTTATGGAGCGAGTCCGGATGGTGCAAGTACAAGCGGTACAAGTTCTGCATATGGGCCACGTTTTGATGGTCAGATGTTCTATCAATATGATCCGGTTACCCAAACCCAGGGATTAGTTAGGACTCCATGGGTTCCATACAAAAATCAGATACGTGAGTTTTTCCAGACAGGTACCAATTTAACCAATTCTTTGACGCTGGACGGTGCTTACAAAAATACTGCTGCGAGGTTATCTATTACGAATCAGAACAATACATGGATTGTTCCTGAAACCGGCATGGAGCGTACTTCAGTTGCTTTATCGTTGAACTCAAAGATTACGTCCAAACTAAATATATCTGCCAAGGTCAATTATAACAATAGGTTTAGTGATAATTTGCCCGGCAATGGTTATGGAAACCAATCGTTAATGTACTGGTTCATTTTCTGGCAACCGAGTGCTGACTTAAACTGGTTAAAGAACTACTGGGTTAATGGCAGTGAAAATAAGTTGATCGAATACCCTTTCAGTAGTTTTCCTGAAAATCCTTATGCAATATCACATGAATTCATCAACAGAAGTGGTCGTAATGGTCTAACAGGAAATGTGCAGGCGAGTTATCAATTTACAAATGAGTTAAGTCTTCTATTGCGTACCACGATGGACCTGGCATCGGAGCGCCGTGCGCAGGAACGTCCATATGATGCAGGAAGCAGGCTTCCAACAGGATCTTATCGTGAACAGAAAATTTATGGTCAGGAAACCAATATAGATTTTTTACTGAAATACGATAAAAGTATCAGTAAAGATGTAAAGATGATAGCAACTGTGGGTGGTAGCCAATTAAGAAATAAGTATAATAAGACAGATCTTAGAGCTGATGGTCTTAAAATACCCGGCGAATATAGTCTGGAAAATAACTTGTATCCATTGGTTTCAATTCCAGATACCAGCAGGTATAGAATTAATAGTTTTTATGGAGTATTGTCGACAAGTTACAAGAATTACCTTTATCTGGATATCACTGGCCGGAAGGATTGGAGTAGTGTACTTGCTACGCCTAACAGAACTGACAATGTTGGGTTTTTCTATCCTTCTGCGAGCTTAAGTTTTTCTTTGTCGGACTACTTTAAATTGCCTAAAGCAGTTAGTTTAGCGAAGTTAAGAGCCTCAGTTTCGAAAGTTGGTAGCGGTGGTACTACACCTTACCGAACTTCTTATACCTATTCGCTGGCATCAAATGGTACTTATCCTGATAGTGCGTTGGTAAACCCTTCCACGTTGCCTAATCCGAATTTGAAACCATTAAAAACAACTACTTATGAATTTGGAACAGATTTAAGGTTCTTTGGTGATCGTTTGGGATTAGATGTTGCTTATTATGCAGGCAACACTAAAAATCAGATTTTAACCCGTACAGTAGATCGTGCTTCTGGATACAATACTGCTATTATTAACGCAGGACAAATCAATAACTCTGGCATTGAAGTGGCACTTAATGCTATTCCGATAAGACTTCAGAGTGGGTTCAGCTGGAGTACTTATATGACTTTTGCTGCGAATAAGAATAAGATTGTTTCCTTACCTGATAGTTCAATTATTCTTAGAACAGGGCCGATTGCAGGAGGACAAATTGTTGCAAAGGTTGGAGGAAGTATGGGTGATCTGTATGGAAGAGGATATGAGCGTTCGCCGGACGGACAGATTGTATATGATCCTGCAACAGGTAATGCAAAGATAACCTCTGATGTAGTTTATATTGGAAATACGACACCTAAGTTTAAATTTAGTTTTGGCAATAACTTTAATTACAAACGATTTAGCTTAAACATACTATTTGACGCTCAGGTAGGAGCAGTAGGGCACTCTTTGCTGAATTACAAAATGGTGGAGCAGGGTAAATTGGCCAGTACTCTTCCTGGGAGGTACAGTGGTATTATTGGTAAAGGAGTGATTCAGAATCCTGACGGGACTTATCGTCCAAATGATGTAATCGCCTATGATATTGATGATTATTATCGTTCGCATATGGGGTCAGAGAATGCAGAGGGCAGTACCTTCAGTACCGATTTTATTAAATTCAGAGAAGCGAGCCTTAACTATTCGTTTCACCCGAAATGGCTGGTAAATACAGGACTGTCGTCAGTAACACTGGGTATTTATGGTCGGAACCTATTTATTTGGTCGCCATGGCCCATGTTCGATCCAGAATTTGGTACCCTTAGTGGATCAGACATTGTCACCGGTTTTGAGATTGGACAATTCCCATCGACCAGAACTTTCGGATTTAATTTAGTTGTTGGAATTTAATTATTAAAAATGAAAAAGATCATATATAAAGTTTTTGGAGGCTTATTGCTATCTGCCATTACACTTTCTTCATGCGATAAAGACTTTGAAGGGATAAATACAGACCCCATTAATATCATCAATACCACACCTGAAAAACTTCTTGCACCATCACTTGTAAACACTTTGAGTGCAAACATGATACGCAATCGTAATTTTACTAATGAGTTAATGCAGGTTACCGTGAGTATAAGTGATGGGGACGCTACTGTAATGAGATATGAATTTAGACGTACGTGGTCTGATTATCTGTGGAACAGCTGGTACATTCAGATAAACAACTTTAAAGACATATACAATCTGGCAGGCCAGCCGGAAAATTTGAATCCTTCTTATCAGGGTATTTCACTTATTTGTCAGGCATGGGTATTTTCCATGCTTACAGACACCTATGGCGACGTGCCTTACAGCCAGGCAGGGAAAGGGAAGGATGGTATTGTTGAACCTGCTTTTGATAAGCAAAAAGATATTTATCTGGACCTGTTTAATAAACTGGAAGAAGCCAATACTTTGCTTGCTAAAAATACTGCAATTGAAAAATTAAGCGATCCTGTATATAATGGAAACATCGACAAATGGCGTAAGTTTGGAAATTCATTATATCTAAGGCTGTTGCTGCGTGTTTCAGGAAAAGCCGAGGTTGCGACTGCCAGCATTGCGAAGATAAAGGAGATAGCAGATACTAACGCAGCTAAATATCCAATTATGAGTAGTAATAACGAATCTGCTGTGCTGAAATGGACAGGAGAAGCCGGTGTAGGACCATATGTGAATCCTTATGTAAATGGTATTAGGGTTCAAGATTTCAGAACGCCTGCCATGTGCAGCTTCTTTATTAACAGGCTTCGTGATTGGCAGGACCCACGTGTTGATATTTCTACTTATGGCGATAACAGTGTTTGCCGTTTGGGAATTAATCCTACAGGTTCTGGTATGTCGGGTGTGCAAAGTGGCTATTCTGTTGGAACGGGTGCCATTAAACGTTCTTATTTTTATTCTAGTGATCAGGAGGTAGGTGGTAAAGCTGCAGGAGCAAGGTCATTGCAGCAATCTTCATTAGGAGGTATAATAATGAACTACGCTGAATTACAATTTAT
Source organism: uncultured Pedobacter sp. (assembly GCF_946479715.1). The sequence goes on from NZ_CAMLHF010000038.1 coordinate 20,930, forward strand.
CCTGTCGGAAGCTGCATTGAAAGGATGGATTAGCGGCTCTGCCGAGACCTATTATAATAAGGGAATAGCAAATGCAATTAATTATTGGGTGCCAGCATTTGTTGCAGACCCATCAACCGCTGTTTTCAAAAAGTATGTGAATGATGCTGACATAAACTGGAATGCCAGTCTATCGGAAGATGAAAAAATGGAGCAGATCCATATCCAAAAATATTATGCTTTATTCTTGGTAGATATGCAGCAATGGTTTGAATATCGTCGTACAGGTCACCCTATATTGCCTAAGGGACCAGGATTAAAAAATGGAGGTGTAATGCCAGCCAGAATGACTTATCCCGTTTATGTGCAATCGGCTAATCCAACCAATTATCAGGCTGCAGTAGCTGCACAAGGACAAGACGAAATATTTACCAATGTATGGTGGCAAAAACCATAGACAGTTAAAAAATCAAAGATATTCACATGAAAAAAACAATATTTAAGAGCATCATTTTACTTGCTGTAGCGCTGGTTTGGTTTGGGTGCGAAAAGGAAAATTATCCGGGCGGAACAATAAGTTCTTACTTTCCAATATATGATCTTAGAAATCTTTATAAGGGGGCAGACATAACCCTTAATGCAGATAATATGTTCGGATCAACAAGTGTAGAAGGTATTGTGATCTCTGATCACTCCGGACATAACCTGCCTTCAGGACTTTTAGTTATACAACAATACAGACGTTTAGGCTTAGTAAGAGGTATTTCAATACCCATAGGAGCTGCGGCTGCAGGTTATATTCCAGGAGATTCGGTTCAGATAAATATAGAAGGCAGTGTACTTAAGCGCTTGGACGGGATATTGCAAATTACAGGAGTAAATCCTGGTGCGATAACAAAAATTGCTTCAGGAAGACCGATTCCTAAAAACAGGGTAGCGAGTAGCAAAATCAAAGCAAATCCGAATGACTACGAAAGTACATTTGTGGCTATTGTAAAGGCGAGTTTTGACCCGGCAGTAGAAAGTACTGCAACATATGCCGGTGATAAACCTATTAATGATGGTTTTGATAATATTACTTTACATACAGAGGCTACAGCAACATTTGCCAATGCTGGGAATCTTAATTTTAATGCTGTTTATTATGGCATTGTTTTTAATAAGCAGGATATAGACGGAAAACTTACACCAGAACATCGGATACGCACCTTAAAAGATGTTAAGGCATTAAGTCCTGTACCAGAAGTTGCTCCAGTAATTATTACAGGTTACATGGCTGATGTTAAGGGGGGGGATGGGAATTATGAGTATATGCAGTTTAAGGCTACCAAATTCATTGATTTTTCATTAACACCTTACTCCGTAGTGGTTACGAATAATGCAGGTGCAACCAACCCAACGGGCTTTCCAACCTTGGGCTGGGCAACGGGTAGTCGTGCCACAACTGGAAACGCAAGAACATTTAAATTCAATCTTACCTCAGGAACTGTAAACAAGGGGGAGTTCTTTTATGTAGGCGGAGCCGGTAAAATGATCAATGGATCTGGGTCTACGCCTATGAGTAGTAGTAAATGGATCAGATCGTTTGATTATACCCAAAGTGATGGTGATGGGTTTGGCCTAAAAACCACCGGTTTATTTGCAAATAGTGGCAATGCATCCGGGTTTGCTATTTTTGAAGGTACGGTCGTCGACGTGAGTACTGATCCTGTCGATGTCGTATTTATCGGTTCAGGCGGAAGTTTATACAACGCAGAAACAGGATTGGGCTATCGTATAGCAAATACTGATCTTTATGATAAGGTAGACGTTTTATCAGACAATCTGAAACCTACTCCTTTTTACCTCAGCGGCACTAACACTATGAATTTTATTTATACTGAGGCCGATAAAGGTTACTTTAATAAGTTAGGTGGCATTTATGATGTCAAATTGGGAAAATGGATGAAAGCAAGGCGTCAGGTAGCAATAGAGTTAACCAAAACTTCAGTACTTAACGAAATTGAAGGAGTGTTCCCAGGGCCCTCGGAAGAAAATCCTGAGGGTTATCCCTCTACAGTAATCAAATAAATAGCCAATTGGATTATAATAATCGAAATAGAGATGAATAGAAGATCCTTTATACAAAGCTTTGGCTTAATTACAGGCTGTGCCTTTATTACACTAAAATCAAGCGCTTTTGATAATTTAAAGCGGAATAAAACTATAAGTGGTAAAGTAACCTCGGGAAAGAAGGGGATTGCTAATGTTGCTGTCTCCGATGGATTTTCGGTGGTACTTACAGACTCAAGTGGAAATTATTCAATTACACCTCATGAAAGAGCTGGCAGTATCTTTATGAGTACCCCTTCAGGATATGAATTTAAAACTGATTATAATGTTGCCAGACAATATGAGAAGTTGGGTAGCAAAAATGAATATGATTTTGTATTGCAACCACTAAAGGTAAAAGATGATAAACATACTTTTATCATTTGGGCAGATCCTCAGGTTAAGAATAAAAAGGATGTGGCGCAGATGATGAATACTACTGTGCCTGATGTTCAGCAGCTGATTGCATCCCTTCCAAAGGACACCTTAGTTCATGGTATAGGTGTGGGCGACCTTGTATGGGACGACCTTACACTGTTCAAAGATTACAATGAAGCCGTGAACCAGATGAACATTCCCTTTTTTCAGGCATTAGGAAATCACGATATGGATTATCGTATGGGAGGAGATGAAACCTCAGATAAGACCTTCAAAGAAATGTATGGCCCAACATATTACTCATTCAACCGGGGAAGGGCGCATTATGTTGTATTGGATGATGTACGATATCTGGGTGTTGAGAGACAGTACGATGGCTTCATTACACAGGATCAGTTAGCCTGGTTAGAAAAAGATCTTAAACAAGTGTCTAAGGACACTCTTTTAATTATCAATCTTCACATACCGGTTTATAACCAGGTGAAAAACAATGCTGATTTTTATGCGCTCCTGAAAGGATATAATAATGTACACATTATGTCTGGACACACCCACGTCAATGCCAATAACATTTCCAATGGTATCTTTGAACATAATCATGGGGCGGTGTGCGGAGCATGGTGGACGGGCCTGATCTGTGGAGATGGAACACCCAGGGGGTACGGGGTATACAATGTTGATGGTAATCAGTTAAAATGGTATTATAAACCTACTGGGCAAGACAAAAGTGAGCAAATGCGATTGTATGTAGACAAACTTACAGATCAGGTGCGATTGATTGCGAATGTGTGGAACTGGGATTCTCAATGGGCCGTAAATTATTTTCTTGATGATGAACCTGCAGGCATAATGGAACAGCAATTGGGACTTGATCCTATGGCTATCCAACTTTACAAAGGTCCTGAATTGCCTAATCCAAGAAAATTTGTTGAACCAAACCAAACAGATCACTTATTTATCGCTCATTTTAAACCTTCGGTGAAAAGAGTCAAGGTGGTAGTTAATGATCGTTTTGGGACAGAGTATAATAAAGAAATAACTATATAAGGTGTATTTACTATTTTAGTACACACTCATCGTCATTCTGAACTTATTTTGCTTCGCAGCTTCTTAAAAGGTCAGAATGACGATTTTCCACCTTAAAACTAAAATAACAATAGACACTATAAGTATGCTGCGGAAACTTTTCTGGTAAACAAACACGAAGATTTATTAATGTATTTGTTTTCCGCATAAGTTTCTTTTCCCAACTTACGTAGCGTTTTATAGTGAGATACCAATGCTGCGGTAAAAGTGGAACTTTCAATATATGGCAAGCCAAATTCTGCCGCAGTTTCCTTAACAATTCCACCAATAGCCGGATAGTGTATATGACATATTTTAGGAAAAAGATGATGTTCTATTTGTCTGTTTAATCCTCCGCATAAAAATCCAGTCAACTTACTGTCGATGGCAAAATTAGCGGTTGTTCTCATTTGATGTTCAGCCCAGGCTTCTTCTATATTGCCATGGGTATCCGGATTTGGAAAGCTTGTGCCTTCAACCACATGCGCTAATTGAAAAACAAGGCCTAATACAAGTCCCTGTGAAAATTGCATCGCTAAAAATCCAATAAGAAATTGCCACCAAGTGATATTAAGTATCATTAAAGGCAAGCCAATAAATAGAAAATAATAGATTCCTTTATAAAAAAAGAGTTTAAAATATTCAATTTTTGGGTGGGTTAAAACGTGCTCGCCAATCTTCTTTTGAAAGAATTTTTTATAATCTTTTCTGAACACCCAGGATAGCATAGCAAAGCTGTAAAGCACAAAGGCATAAAAATGTTGATATCGCTGCAGTCTGTTAACCGTCTCACCATCTGAAAAACGAATTAAACCCGGTGCCACATCGATATCTTCATCGTGTCCTGCAATATTGGTGTAGGTATGATGCACAATATTATGGCAAATATTCCAGACATATGGGCTTGCACCAATTAGATTAAATACAAAACTGAAAATTTTATTAACTGCCAAGTGAGGTGAAAGTGCCTTGTGGATGGCATCATGACAAACATTAAATCCGACAAAAGCACCAAACATACCTAATATAATGGCGAGTAAAAGCATAATAGGGAGGCTTAAACTAGCGGTAAGAATTAATAAATAAGTGCCTACAAGACCTGTAAGAAAAAAATACGCCTTAAACCACATTTGTTCATTTGCATAGGTAGAGACATTGTTTTCAGTAAAATAAGCATCAACTCTTGAACGTACAGTTGCATAAAATGCGGATTTATTGGCATTAGTAAACTTGACCTTTTTCGTCATGAATTGTTCTCCCTCTTCTTAATATTGTCTATATCCCTATGATATTCAGCTAATGTACCATAAATATGCAGACATGGTGTAAACGTTATATTATTTAATTACGTTAATACTATGAGTTTAGATTTTCATCTATATTTACCGTGAATTAGTGATTCTATATAAATCATTAAAATTGGATGGATAACGTTAATATAAAGCAATTAGCTAAGGCACTAAATTTATCAACTTCAACAGTTTCAAGAGCTTTTAGAGATAATAGCGATATTAGTAAAGAGACGAAAGAGCGGATATTAACGATGGCAAAGGAGCTAAATTATCAGCCTAATCATCATGCCAGCAATTTAAGAGAGCAGCGTAGCAGAACTATTGCAGTAATTGTTCCTGAGATGGCAAATAACTTTTTCTCTCAGGCTATACATGGAATAGAGCGTGTAGCAAGAGAAAAGGGCTACCATATTCTCATCTATGCTACAGATGACGATTATCAAAAAGAAGTATCTTTTATCAGACATTTACATAATGGGAGGGCAGATGGAATTATAATGTCTGTTTCAGGTGAGGCTAATGACCATAATTATTTAAATGAGCTTACGCAAAAACGTTTACCTCTTGTTTTCTTCGACCGCGTTTACGAAGATATTATTACACCCAGAGTAATCACTAATGATTATGATAGTAGTTTTTCTGCTACCCAACATTTGATTAAGCAAGGATGTACCCGTATAGCTTATCTGGTTATTAATAAGAATCTTTCCATAGGTAAATTTCGGATGCAGGGATATATAGATGCATTAGGAAAATATAAGATACCTTACGATGAAAGCCTTGTAATCGATTGTACAAATAGCTACCCAAAAAATAATGTGATTTTGAAGAAGGTACTTACAGAGTTAAAACCCGATGGCATTTTTACTTCGGTTGAACGCCTTGCATTTGCAACCTATTACGCTTGTTATGATTTAAAAATTTCTGTTCCTGAGCAGCTCAAAGTAATAGGCTTTTCCAGTTTGGAGATTGCACCTTTATTGAACCCTTCATTAACAACAGTTACACAGCCGGCCACAAAAATTGGTGTTGAAGCAGCTTTGCTTTTATTTAAAATGCTCGAAGATCCATCGTCGGTAAATCCAAATGAAAAGATCGTCCTTAATTCAAAATTAATCAAGAGAAGATCGACCGAAATCTGAGGTAAAACCTGAATAAAAAGAGTGACGATCAAGCATCCAAAAAACGATACTTTTTAACGAAAAAACAGAGCTGTTTTTTATGGTCTATTTTGCTGTTTTTTTTCAAAAAAAAATGGCGATTTTCCAATTTCACGCAGAATTTCAATCCAAATCTTAAGGAGTGGCAGTAAAATATATTGAAAACTTCGGGAACGTTCCCGGTAACGTTCCCGAAGAAATGATCAGAAATACATAAGTGTAAAATATACACTAAATAGCTTTATTTTACTTTGTAAGTAGTTTATAATCAAATTATTATTAATTTTTAAGATTGTTTTATGGAAAAATAGCTTACAAATTTATAAAGCTATTTTTCTTGTTTTGAAGTATAAAATATTGTGTTAAAAAAAAATATGATATAAAATTTTGATTTATCAAGTGCGCTTGTAAATTTACCATAACTGTTACATACTGTTAACATTAACCAAATATTACACTAAAAAACGAGCCCAAATATGAAAGTATTTTACCTTACGAAGCACTGTCTTCTGGTGCTTTTAACACTAGCTGTTTTTGCAGCAAATGCACAAACCAGTTCACTAACTGGAAAAGTGCTCGATGAGACTGGATTACCTTTGCCGGGAGCATCAATACAAATCAAAAGTTTAAACAAAAGTACTACCACTCCGGCCACCGGAATTTTTCAGCTAGGTGGATTAAAGAATGGTGTTGTAACTGTTACGGTTACCTATATAGGATACGAGACCCTTAACCAACAGGTTACCATCAGCGGAAACACCAGTGTAGATTTTAATTTAAAACCAGACGCACAGAATCTTAGTGAAGTGGTTGTAATTGGTTATGGTACTTCGGAGAAAAAGAACTTAACAGGATCAATTACCACTGTTAGTGCCAAAGATTTCCAGAAAGGAGCAATTACTACCCCAGAGCAATTAATTCAAGGCAAGGTTTCGGGTGTAAACATTACCTCAAATGGTGGAGCACCCGGTGCTGGAAGTGTTATTAGGATTAGAGGGGGAGCATCTCTTAATGCAAGTAACGATCCTCTTATTGTAATTGATGGGGTGCCATTAAGTGGCAATACCATTGGTAATGCTCCCAGTCCACTTGCATTAATAAACCCGAATGAGATTGAAAGCTTTACTGTATTGAAAGATGCCAATGCAACGGCAATTTATGGATCAAGGGCATCTAATGGCGTAGTTTTGATCACTACTAAAAAGGGGTCTGCTGGTACGCCGGTAATTAATTTCAGCACAAATAATTCGTATGCAACTATTGCCAAAAAAGTGGACGTACTTTCTGCTGACCAGATAAGGACCGTTGTTAATGATAATCCAGATGTTAAATATGATGACAATCCTGATCATACATTTAAAGCATTATTAGGTAATTCAAATACAGATTGGCAAGATGAAATCTATAATAATTCATTCACAACGGATAATAATTTAAGTCTTTCGGGAGCTTTCCATGGAGTGCCCTACAGGGTTTCTGGAGGTTATTTAGATCAAAAAGGATTGTTAATCACTGACAGATTAAAACGTGCTACCGGTGGGTTCGGAATTTCACCAAAACTATTTGGCGACCACTTGAAAATTGATCTGAATTTAAAAGGGTCATTAACAGAAGCTCATTTTGCAAATCAGGATGCGATACAAAATGCTATCCAATTTGATCCCACCCAATCAGTTTATGCAGAGAATAAGTACGGTAACTATTTTGAATGGATTCAGGGGGATGTTCCTAATCCGAATGCGCCAAGAAATCCAGTTGGACTGATCAGACTAAAAGATAATAACGGAAAAACAGAGAGAAGCTTTGGTAACGCGCAATTCGATTACTCTTTTCATTTTTTACCTGAGCTACACGCTAATCTTAATTTAGGTTATGATGTTTCAAAAGGTTATGGAACCGTTCGTGTGCCAATATATGCAGCTCAGAGTGCCGCCACACAAGGCTCCTTTACACGATCAGTAGGTACCCAAAGAAATAAAGTTTCTGAGTTCTATTTAAATTATGCCAAATACGTTGAAAGTATTAAAAGCAAATTCGATGTAACCGCAGGTTATGGATACTATGACAACTCTTCTACTACTTATAACTTTGCCAGCTACAAAGGAACCGGAGAAGTTATATCAACTCCAACTTTCCCGTTTGCAATAGAGCGTGAAAAATTACTTTCATACTACGGCAGGTTTGTATATACCCTTGCAGATAAATATATTCTATCAGCAACTATGCGTGCGGATGGCTCCTCTAGGTTTGCAGAGGAAAATCGCTGGGGTTATTTCCCTTCAGTAGGTTTTACCTGGAGAATAATTGGCGAGGATTTTCTTAAAGACAGTAAAGTCTTGTCTGACTTGAAATTGAGATTAAGTTATGGTGAAACCGGAAATAAAGATGGAATTGGTAACTACAATTATTTGTCAAAGTACTATTCAAATACCGGGCAAGGGCAATACCAGATTGGAGATACTCTTTACGACTATTATACACCAGCAGCTTACGATCCTGATTTAAGATGGGAAACCACTACAACCTATAACGCTGGTTTAGATTACGGTTTCTTTGATGGACGCATTTATGGCGGGATTGATGTTTATTATAAAAAAACAAAAGATCTATTATCGACTGTTGATATTCCTTCTGGAACCAATTTTAACAACAGGTTGTTAACCAATGTTGGTAATATGGATGTAAGAGGAGCAGAAGTTAATTTGAACTTTTCGGTAATCAAAGGTGAAAATACCAACTGGGATTTTGGAGTAAATGCGGCCTACAATAAAAGAAAGGTAACCAATCTTTCTCTAAACCCTGACCCTAAGTTTATAATTGATGCGGGTGGTATCACTGGTGGTACAGGAATAAACCTAAAATATAATGCGATCAACCAGATTCCTGGTTCTTTTTATGTGTATAAACAAGTTTATGATTCAAATGATAAACCACTTGAAGGTGTTTATGCAGATTTAAATGGAGATGGCATTATTAATACAGGTGACCAGTATTTCTACAAAGCACCTGATCCTAAATTTACATTTGGTTTTAATACTTCTTTCAATTATAAAAAATGGACTTTAAGCACAGTTTTAAGAGCTAATCTGGGCAATTACATTTATGATAATGTTTCTTCAAACTTTGGTGTTAAAAGAAATATCCTAAGCCCTACAGGTTTAATAAACAATGCCACTTCCGATATCTATAATACAAACTTTACTAATAACCAGTATCTAAGTGATTATTATATAAAAAATGCATCTTTTTTAAAGATGGATAATGCCGGGATTTCTTTTGATGCAGGAAGAATATCTAAAAGTAATAACATCACTTTACGTATATCGGCAAATTGTCAGAACGTATTCGTAGTTACAAAGTATAAAGGTTTAGACCCGGAATCAATTTTAGGGATTGATTATAAGCTGTATCCACGACCAAGAACATATACTTTAGGTTTTAATGTTGGTTTTTAATTAAAGAAATAGAATGAAAAATTTATATAAAATATTAACAGTTTCCAGCATTTTATGGATGTCTGTTTCTTCATGTAAGAAGAGTGATTTGAACTTAACACCTACCAATGATCAAATAGCTGCCAGCGTTTATTCAACGCCGGCAGGTTATAAGCAAGAATTGGTAAAATTGTATGCAAGTTATGCCTTAACCCATTCAAGTGGTGCAACTGCCGAAAGTGATATAGGTGGACTAAATCCTGGTTTTACAGATTTCTTAAGACTGTTCTGGATGTCGCAAGAGCTAACCTCAGATGAGGCAATTTGCTCTTGGAATGATACTGGAATTCCTGATTTGAATCAGATGACCTGGACTTCAGAAACTACATTTTTAAGAGGGTTATATTCACGCAGTATTTATCAGATTACTGTTTGTAATGAATTCCTTCGTGAAAGTACACCAGAGAAACTTTCATCAAGAGGTATTTCAGGGAATGATGCAACGGCTATTCAGAGATACCGCGCCGAAGCTCGATTCTTAAGAGCATTTCAGTATTGGGTATTATTAGATGGTTTTGGGAATCCTCCGTTTATAACTGAAAACGATGTTATTGGTAAAGTTCCGCCTAAACAAATCAAGCGTACAGACTTGTTTAATTATGTTGAATCAGAACTAAAAGCAATTGAATCTGATCTTGCTGATGCCCAAACGAATGAATACGGCAGAGCTGATAAAGGTGCTGATTGGGCCCTATTGGCAAGGCTATATCTAAATGCAGAAATATACACAGGCACGGCAAAGTACACAGAAGCAATTACCTATTCGAGTAAAGTTATTAATGGCGGTTATTCTCTTGCCAGTACTTATAAAAACCTATTTCTAACAGATAATAACGTTACAAGTAAAAATGAATTAATTCTAACCATTAATTATGATGGTATTCATACTCAAAATGATGGAGGTACTACATATCTTATAAATGCAGCTATCAATGGAGATATGAATCCGGCTTCTTTTGGTGTGCCAACAGGTGGGTGGGCAGGTAACCGTACTAAGAATCCACTTCCTCTGATTTTTGGAGATTACAGCGGTAACACAGATAAGAGAGCAATGTTCTTTGGAACAAAGCTTACCAATGATGAAATGGGTGTTTTCTCTGATGGTTTAAGAGTTACTAAATTTAGAAATGTAAACTCAGTAGGAGTTCCCGCTCCTTCCATTGAAGGCAAATTTTCTTCTCTTGATTTTCCATTATTCCGCCTGGCTGAACAATACTTAATTTATAGCGAAGCCGTTACCAGGGGTGGGTCTGGTGGTAATACTGCTCAGGCGCTTACCTATGTGAATAATTTACGTGAACGTGCT